>JBBKXP010000459.1:0-12962 GCA_037969545.1 Paracoccaceae bacterium
GCGCGGGCCCGGTCGATGTCCATCGATGCCGACATTCTGGACATCGGCGGCGAAAGCACCCGGCCCGGCGCAACCCCGGTGCCCGTCGCCGAAGAAATTTTACGCACCGTGCCGGTAATCCGAGCAATCCGCGACGCCGGGATCACGACACCGATCTCTGTCGACACCCGCAAGGCGTCGGTGGCGCAGGCGGCATTGGAGGCAGGCGCCGATATGGTCAACGACGTCTCTGCCCTGACGTTTGACACGGACATGGCCGGGGTCGTCGCGGCAGCAGGGGTGCCAGTCTGCCTGATGCATGCCCAAGGCGATCCGGCAACGATGCAGGCCGATCCGCGCTATGACGACGTGCTGCTGGACGTCTACGATTGGCTGGCCGGGCGGATAACCGCCGCCGTTGCGGCCGGGATCGCGCCAGAAAAGATCATCGTCGATCCCGGCATCGGCTTTGGTAAGACCCTGCAACACAATGTGACGTTACTTCGCCATGTCGCGGTTTATCATGGGCTTGGCCACGTGACCTTGCTGGGTGCGTCGCGCAAGCGGTTCATCGGGGTGATTTCCGGGGTTGATGTAGCGGCTGACCGGCTGGGCGGGTCGGTTGCGGTGGCCCTGCATGGGGCGGCACATGGTGTGCAGATATTGCGCGTCCATGATACAAGGGAAACAAGACAGGCACTGAGCCTGCAACAGGCATTGAGTGGGATTGACGATCATGGCACCTAAACTGTTCGGCACAGACGGCGTGCGCGGCACCGCCAATATCCATCCGATGACGGCCGAGATGGCGCTTAAGATTGGCGCCGCGGCGGGGCGGTATTTTCGCAATGACGGGTCCAACGGGCACCGCGTTGTGATTGGCAAGGATACCCGCCTTTCGGGCTATATGTTTGAGAATGCGCTGACTGCGGGGCTGACCTCGACCGGCATGAACGTGCTTTTGTTGGGGCCGGTGCCAACGCCGGCTGTCGGGCTGCTCACTACATCCATGCGTGCCGATCTTGGCATCATGATCAGCGCCAGCCACAATCCGCACCACGACAATGGCATCAAGTTCTTTGGTCCCGACGGTTTCAAGCTGTCGGACGATGCCGAAGCCGAGATCGAAGGGCTGGTCGACAGTGACATTGCTCCGGCGCAGGCCGTCAACATCGGCCGTGCCAAGCGGATCGACGATGGTCGGTTCCGCTATGCCGAGCGGATCAAATCAACGTTTCCAAGCGGGATGCGGCTGGACGGTCTGAAAGTCGTCATCGACTGCGCCAACGGGGCGGCCTACAAAGTGGCCCCCGAAGTGCTGTGGGAGCTGGGGGCCGAAGTGATCCCGGTGGGCGTCACCCCAAACGGTTACAACATCAACGAAAATTGCGGATCGACGCAACCCCGCACGGCTGCCGAAAGTATCGTCAGTCACGGGGCTCATGTCGGCATCTGTCTGGACGGCGACGCCGACCGGGTGATGATACTGGACGAAAGCGGGCAGGTGGCTGACGGCGATCAGATCATGGCGTTGATGGCGGTGCGCTGGGCGGCGCAAGGGCGGTTGCATGGCGATACCTTGGTGGCGACCGTGATGTCCAATCTGGGGCTGGAACGGTTTCTTGATGCCCGTGGCCTGCATCTGGAACGCACTGCCGTCGGCGACCGCTACGTGGTCGAGGCGATGCGCCGAGGTGGCTGGAACCTTGGTGGCGAACAGTCGGGCCATATCGTGATGACCGACTTTGCCACTACCGGCGACGGGTTGCTGGCGGGGTTGCAGTTTCTTGCGGCGATGGTGGAAACCGGACAGCCGGCAAGTGCGCTGAGCCAAAGTTTCGAACGCGTGCCGCAGATGCTCAAGAACGTCCGCTATGCCGCCGGGCAGGATCCGCTTTCCGCCTCGACGGTGATGGCGGCGATCACTGCTGCAGAAGGGCAGTTGAACGGCAGGGGCCGCCTGCTGATCCGCAAATCGGGGACCGAACCGCTGGTGCGGGTGATGGCCGAATGCGAAGATCCGGGGCTGCTGGTGCAGGTTGTCGACGGGATCGTGGCCGAGGTCGAGGCGGCCGTGACGGCCTAACTGCGCCCGAACAACCGCCTGAGCGCCCCCCACTGACTGACCGCCAGCCCGCACAGGATCATGCCGAGGGCGGCGAAAAACCGCACGGGCAGATCTTCGGCCAATATCCAGACGCCGAACAGCACCGACCACAAAGGCACCTGGTAGTTGACCAACGTCATAAAGACCGCCCCGGCGCTGCGGATCACCGCGACCCGCAGAAGCGCAGCCAGCGCCGTCGGCACGAAGCCAAGGAACAGGATCGCAACGCCGCTGCGGTTGTTGGTCCAGTGCGGCACCCCCTCGACCAGCAGCATTGCCGGGATTAGCAGTCCCGCACCGACGACCAAGCCAGCGGCGGCCAGCGTGACGCTGTCGATGGGCGGGCAACGGCGGGTCAGGATCGCGGATGCGGCATAGGACATTGTCGCACCGATGCAGGCCAGTTGCCCCAGCGGCTCCATGCCACTGCCGATCCGCAGCATGCCGGGACCGATCAGCACCAGCGCCCCGATGAAACCGATGACGACCCCGGTCGTGCGTCGCGCCGTCATCCGTTCGTCCGCGAACAGGTGCGCCAGCGGCAGGACGAACAGCGGCAACGCCGCCATTGAAATCCCGGCAAAAGCCGAAGGCACATATTGCTGTCCCCAACTGAGCAGTGAAAACGGCAGCGCGGTGTTCAGTGTCCCGATTGCAAGCAGGTGCGGCAGCGTCCGACGGCTGGGCAGCGGACGGCGCAGCACCGCCATCAACGCCAGCAAGGCCAACGCACCAAGGGTCGTGCGAGCGCAAGCGACGGTGAGCGGCCCGTACCCCTCGAGCGCGATCGACACGGTCATGAACGTGCCGCCCCAGATCAGACCGAGGGCAAGGATCGACGCCCAGTTGGCGGTGGTCGGTTGCGTCATCATGGCGCTGCGTGCGGGATCGAGACGCAGCGCAGGTATGTGCGTTCTTCGCTGACAATGAATTTTTCGCGCATCGCAAAGGCATAGTTTTCCTGCCCCCGCGGATCGGCCCTCAGCCCCTTACGGTAGACCTCATACGCGGCGAGGCTGGGGATGTTGTAGATGCCGTAGGCCAAGGTGTTCGATCCTTCGTGGGGCGCGAAATAGCCGATCAGGCCGGCCCCGCAGCGCGGGATCGCCTGACCCCAGTTTCGGGCGTAGTGGCCGAATGCGGCGTGTTTGTTCGGGTCGATGCGGTATTGGATGACGCAGGTGAGCATGGCAAGCCTTTCCGTTGGTTACATGCAGCAGATACCTGATTGCGTGACGTGAATGGTTCGGTTAGCGTCAAACCATGAAAGAAGGCCCCGACATCGCAACACTTGCCGCCCTGATCGGCGATCCCGGTCGCGCCAATATTCTGACGGCGCTGATGGCGGGCAAGGCGCTGACCGCGAGCGAACTGTCGGCCGAGGCTGGGGTGCAGTTGTCGACCGCCAGCGGGCATCTGTCCAAGCTGGTGGCGGGCGGACTGATTGCCGCGCGCAAGCAGGGGCGGCACAAGTATTTCACGCTGGCCGGGCCGGATGTGGCGGGCGTTCTCGAAGGGTTGATGGGTCTTGCTGCCGGGCAGGGGGTTCTGCGCGTACGCACCGGACCGCGCGACGGCGCGATGCGGCAGGCGCGGGTTTGCTACAACCATCTTGCCGGGGCGATGGGCGTGCAGATGTACGCCAGCCTGCTGGGGCGCGGATTCCTGCGGCGCGACGGCGACGATCTGGGTCTGACAGGGACGGGAGCGCGATTTGTCCGGGATTTCGGTGTCGATCTGGACGGATTGCAGGCGGCACGGGCACCATTGTGCCGTCAATGTCTTGACTGGTCGGAACGGCGCAGCCATCTGGCGGGGTCGCTGGGCCGGGCGCTTCTGGCGCGGATCGAGGGCAAAGGCTGGGCGCGGCATGACGAGGGAAGCCGGGCCGTGGTATTTACGCCGCGCGGGCGGACTGCGTTCGATGGGGTGTTTCCAGGTTGATTGACGGGGTTTTGGATGGGCTAACGCACGGCAAGGATTGACTGGCCGGATTTTGGCGCACCCGACTTTCCGCCACCTTTGTACCTGTCTGAAATGCGCGCGCGACTGGCTGCGAGCCGGATGGCGATGGCGATGGCGGGACAGGGATTTGATGCGCTGTTCAACTACGCGACCGCGAACATGCCGCCAATCTGCAGTGGGCGAACGAAATTGATCCGCGGTTCGAGGAGGTGTTTCTGGTCGTCACACCCGACGCGGCGATTCTGGCGGCGGGAAACGAGTGTCTGCCCTATACTGGCATTTCACTTCTTGTGGCGGTGGGCGAAGTGGCGGTCGTGCATTGCCCCAGCCTGTCGTTTCCGTCGCAGCCGCGCGGCGGCATGCGGATCGCCGATATCATCACAATGGCAGTGCGTGCTGGGTCAGCCGTGGGGGCCGTGGGATGGAAATGGTTCGGCGCGGACATGGTTGACGCGCCGAAAGCCGCGCTGGACCTGCCGTTGTTTCTGGCCGACCCGCTGCAGACGCGGGCCGGATCGGTGGTCAATGCCGCCGATCTGTTCATGAGTCCCGTCAACGGGTTGCGCTGCACTATTGATGTGACGGACATTGCCCGGTTCAAATTTGCCGATCACATGGCGGCGACGGCGTTGCGCCGGATGGTGTTCGGGTTCGCCGAAGGCATGACAGATTTCGCCGCCGTGCAGGCGGCTGGCCTCGGCGGATTGCACTTGGGTGCCATACGACATTTGCGACGGGTGGGCGGGCGGCGCAGGGATTGTCGGGACCGACGGGCGAGGCGCTGACGCTTGGTTCACCGATTTCGTTCAATATCTGCCACTGGGGCGCGAACATTTGCCGCGCCGGATGGGTGGCACGGGGGGCGAATGACCTGCCGGGACCGGCCGCAGATTATCTGGACGCATTTGTTGGCCCCAATGTCGCGGCATTATCGGACTGGTGCGCGATGATGCGGCCCGGGGTGACGGGTGGCGCGGTCTGAGACATGATCCGGATCGCCTTGCCAGGGCATGGCATCACGCTGAATCCGGGCCATCTGATCGGCCTGGATGAATGGATGTCGTCCCCGATCTCTGCCGGTTCCGTAGTGTCGCTGCGATCTGGCATGGCCATGCAAAGCGACGTGATTCTGGCCCATCCGGTTTATGGATCGACCCGGTTGGAGGATGGATATGTCATTGCGGACGGTGACTTGCGGGCCGACCTTGCCATGCGGTTTCCGGCAGTCGCGGCGCGGTGTGCCAAAAGACGGGCGTTCATGCGCAATGTGATCGGGATGAATGTACCACAGACCTTGCTGCCGCTGGCGGATACCTGCGGAATCGTGGCGCCGTGGCTACTGACCCCGCGCGACGTGGTCGTTTTGGACAAGGCTGGTTCCACCCAACTTGCGATGGATGGAACCGTGGTAGGGTGGGTGTAACCCGCGCACCCTAGTTCTTGGCTTTGTCGACCATCTTGCCCTTGGAAATCCACGGCATCATCGCGCGCAGTTTTTCGCCCACCTGTTCGATCTGGTGTTCGTCGTTCAGGCGCCGGGTGGCCTTGAAGAACGGCTGACCGACGGCGTTTTCCTGCATGAAATCGCGCACGAATTTGCCGGTCTGGATATCCGACAGCACCGCCTTCATGCGCGCCTTGGTTTCGTCGTAGGGCAAGATGCGGGGGCCAGAGACATATTCGCCGTATTCGGCAGTATTCGAGATCGAATAGTTCATGTTGGCGATGCCGCCCTCGTAGATAAGATCGACGATCAGCTTGACCTCGTGCAGGCACTCGAAATAGGCCATTTCGGGCTCATATCCGGCTTCGACCAGCGTTTCGAAACCCATCCGGATCAGTTCGACCAAACCGCCGCACAACACGGCCTGTTCGCCGAACAGATCGGTTTCACATTCCTGCCGGAAGTTGGTTTCGATGATTCCCGACCGCCCACCGCCGATGGCCGAGCAATAGGACAGGCCAATCTCCATAGCCTTGCCACTCGAGTCAATGTCGACCGCCACAAGGCAGGGGACGCCGCCGCCTTTGATGTATTCGCCGCGTACGGTGTGCCCGGGGCCTTTGGGGGCCATCATGATCACGTCGATACCGGATTTCGGTTCGATCAGGCCAAAGTGGATGTTCAGGCCGTGGGCAAAGGCAATCGCGGCGCCGTCGCGGATATTGTCGTGCACGTATTTGCGATAAGTTTCGGCCTGCAGTTCGTCGGGCATGGTGAACATGATCAGGTCCGCCCATTTCGCCGCCTCGGCAATCCCCATGACCTTGAGGCCCTCGCCGGTGGCCTTTTTGGCGCTGGGCGATCCTTCGCGCAGCGCGACGACGAGATTTTTCGCGCCGGAATCGCGCAGATTCAGGGCGTGGGCGTGGCCCTGTGATCCATAGCCAAGAATGGCGACCTTTTTGTCCTTGATCAGGTTCACATCGCAGTCACGATCATAATAGACACGCATTTTGGCGTTCCTTCGGGTTGGTTGCTTTGGACGTGCTTCTACGACGAAGGTGCTGTCGGCGCGAGAGTAGCCATTTGAATATCTGTTGGAAAAATGATGCTGTCATGTGCTGCTTTTCTGATTTATGTAGTTTTCATGCTTGATGACCTTGACCGCCGACTCTTGCGCCTGTTGCAGGATGATCCGACGCTGACCGCGCCCGACCTAGCGGCGCGTTGCGACCTGACGTCGGGTAAGGTAGCGCGGCGGGTCGAGCGACTGCGGGCGGATGGCGTGATCCGCGGGATCGAGGCAGTAATTGACTGGCGTGCCCTGGGGTTTGCCGTCGCGGTGTCATTGCGCATCACCTTGGACAAGACCGCGCCGAACGCGTTTGACAGGTTCCTGGCGGCGGCAAGAACAGTACCGGAAGTCATTGAAATGCAGACTTTTCTGGGCCGTGTCGACGTGCGACTTCATATTGTTGCCCGCGATCTGGCGCATTGGCAGGCGATTTATCGTGACCGGGTTTTGGCACTGCCACATATCGCGGATGTCGAGGCATTGATGACGGTCGCATCGGTCAAGTCGGACGAGGTGTTGCCGCTGTGACGCAGATGGATGACATCGACCGGGCATTGCTTCGAGCCCTGGTGCAGGACGCGACTTTGTCGGCCAGCACGCTGGGGCGACGGTTTGATCTGTCGCAACCGGCGACGTGGCGGCGGATCAGGCGGCTGGAGGAGGCCGGGATCATCGCCCGACGACGGCTGGTGCTGGACGCTGCCCAGCTGGGGTTTGGGGTGACGGTGTTTCTTGGGGTCAAGCTAGCGGCCAAGGGGCGGGTCGGTCTTGAAGACTTCGAGCGGGCGGTGACAGCGATCCGCGAGGTGCAAACGGTCGAGCATGTGTTGGGCCTCTATGATTATCGGCTGCGCGTCGTCGCCCGTGACCTTGCCGATTTCGAACGTGTGTTGCGCCGGCGGATCATGACCCTGCCGGGTGTCGGGACGGTCGAAGCCAATGTCTTGTTGAGCGAAGAGAGGCTGGCGGGCCCGTTATAGGAGGCTCGTACCGCACAAACGGGGAATCCGTCTTGCGAACGGGCCAAGCGCAAAGGCCTTAACCGTCGCGCTGCACCGTTGCCGCGTCCAGTTTCAGCCGGGTCACGTAGGCCTTGGAGATGTGCGCGCGCAGAGCTTTTTCGGCGGCAACGCCGTCGCTGGCCTCGATCGCCGACACAATCGCATCGTGTTCGGCAAGCGCGTCTTTGCCGCGCCCCGCCACCGCCAGCGACGTGGTTGCAAGCAACGCCATCGACCGGTGCACAAGGTCCAGTTGCCGAACCAGAAATCGGTTGTGACTGGCCAGATGAATCTGCTTGTGAAACCGCTTGTTGGCCCGCGACAGGGCCTGCGGATCGTCGATCAGGGCATGATCCGACTGCAGCATTTCGCGCAACACGCCGACCTCTTCCGGGGTCGCATGGCGGGCTGCCAGCCGGGCTGCGAGCCCTTCCAGTTCACCGCGCACGACATAAAGCTCGGCCATCTGCGTGTGATCCAGCGAGGCGACAATCAGTGAGCGGCCATCGCGGGTCAGCAGACTTTGTGTCTCAAGCCGTTGCAGAGCCTCGCGGATCGGCGTCCGCGACACCCCGAACCGATCCGCCAGATCGCTTTCGACAAGGCGGTCGCCGGGTTTGTAGACGTGGCTGTCGATAGCCTCGAGGATCAGCGCATATGCGTCTTTTTGTCCGGCTTTGGGGTCTTGCATCTTGCCTCGCGTTTCAGTCTGCGCGACCTTGCCCCGGCGATGTGACGCAATCAAGTCACCACCGTTGCGGATTACCGACCGCCTGCCTAGGGTCCGCCGCATGGTTGCCACATCTTTCCGCCACGTCCGGGCTTGGGTCTTTGATCTGGACAACACGCTTTATCAACCCTCGGCCCGGCTTTTCGACCAGATCGAGGTACGGATGACCGCCTATGTGCAGGCGGTGCTCGGTGTGACACACGAACAGGCGAACCACCTGCGCGATAGCTATTGGAAACGTTATGGCACGACTCTTGCGGGATTGATGCGGGAACACGGCATTGACCCCTACCCCTACCTGATCACGGTTCATGATATCGATATGTCCCACTTGACCCCCGATCCGGCGTTGGCCAAGGCAATCTAGACCCTGCCTGGACGGCGGATTGTCTACACCAACGGCAGCGAACCCTATGCCCGTCGGGTGCTCGCCGCGCGGGGACTGACTGGGGTGTTCGATGCGGTCTATGGCGTCGAACACGCCGATTTCCGCCCGAAACCCGATCAGGCGGCGTTCGAGGCGATCTTTGCGCGCGACGGGCTGGTGCCTCACCAAGGCGCAATGTTCGAGGATGACGCCCGCAATCTGGTGGTTCCCCGCGCGCTGGGGATGCGCACCGTTCTGATCGGTGACGCGGCCGAACCGCAGGGGCATGTCCAGCACCACACCGACAATCTGACTGGCTTCTTGTCGCAGCTTGTCTGACAGGGGTTTTCCGGGCACGCACCCCGACTTATGTCTGGTGGATGAAACGGATCGAGACTGACATCCTGATCGCAGGCGGCGGCGTTGCCGGTCTGGCCGCTGCGGCCGCATTCGGTGGTGCCGGATTCAGCGTGATCTGCGTCGACCCGATGCCGCCTGTCATCGACGCGGCTGCCAGCAACGCCGATCTGCGGACCACCGCATTCCTGCAACCCGCCCGCGATTTTCTCATGTGGACCGGACTGTGGGAGGCTTTGGTCTCTAACGCGACCCCGCTGCAGGTCATGCGGATCGTTGATGCGGGCCAGCAACCTGCGGTCAGTCGGGATTTTGACGCCGCCGACATCTCGGGCGACCCGTTTGGCTGGAACCTGCCCAACTGGCTGTTGCGGCACGAGATGGTGGCGCGGCTGTCGACACTAAAAACGGTCGATTTCCGCCCCGGCGTCGGCTTTGTGGCAATGCTGACGCGGGCGACCGGGGCGCTGGTGAACCTGAGCGACGACACGCAGGTGCGGACCCGGCTGGTCATCGGGGCCGATGGGCGCGGCAGTGCCGTGCGTCGTGCCGCCGGGATTGACGTCAAGACCACGCGCACCGGGCAAAAGGCGATGACGTTTGCCGTCACCCACCCGGCTCCACATAACAATATCTCGACAGAGGTTCATGCAGCGGGCGGACCTTTCACGTTCGTGCCTTTGCCCGACCTTGACGGAAAGCCATGCTCATCTGTCGTTTGGATGGACCGCGGCGCCGCGACGCTGGCCCGTGCGGCTGTGTCGGAGGCCGATTTCAACAGGTCAATAACCGCGCGATCTGCAGGTGTGTACGGCGATCTGACCCTTGCCGGGCCGCGCCAGATCTGGCCGATCATCAGCCAGATCGCCGATCGGATTGCGGCCGAACGGGTGGCGCTGGTGGCCGAGGCGGCGCATGTCTTGCCGCCCATCGGGGCGCAGGGGCTGAACATGTCGCTGGCCGATCTGGCCTGCCTGCTGGACCTTGCGACCGCCGATCGTGCGGGCCTTGGCGGCCGTAAAATGCTGGACACATATCAGCGTCGCCGCCACCACCATATTCGGTTGCGCGTCGCCGGGGTGAACGCGCTCAATCGTGCGTCGATGGCAGGGCATCCGCTCGTGCACGATCTGCGCGCGTTAGGCGTCCAGGCCCTGCACGACTTCACGCCGTTGCGCAGAGGGCTGATGAAACTGGGGCTTGGGGCTGGCTAAAGCACCTTGTCGATGACCGCTTTCAGTCGCGCGAGCGTGCCATCGACGTCATAAAGCTTGTCTAGCCCGAACAACCCCAGCCGAAAGGTGCGGAAATCGGCAGGTTCGTCGCATTGCAGCGGCACCCCAGCAGCAATCTGCATGCCTTCGGCGGCGAACTTCTTGCCGTTCTGGATGTCGGGATCGTCGGTGTAGCTGACAACGACCCCGGGGGCGCCGAAACCGGGGGCGGCGACGGATTGCACGGTTTTCGCGGCAAGCATCGCGCGCACCGCATCGCCAAGCTCCCATTGGGCCCTTTTCAGCCGGGCAAGGCCGAAATCGCGGGTTTCTTTCATCGTGTCGCGGAACGCCCGCAGTCCGTCCGTCGGCATCGTCGCGTGGTAGGCATGGCCACCACCCTCGTAGGCTTCCATGATCGAGGTCCACTTCTTGAGGTCGATGGCGAAACTGTCCGACGCGGTGTCGGCCATCCGCGCCTTGGCCCGGTTCGACAGCATCACCAGCCCGGCGCAGGGGGTCGCCGACCAGCCTTTTTGCGGGGCCGAGATCAGCACGTCGACGCCTGTCGTCGTCATATCCACCCAGACGCAGCCTGAGGCGATGCAGTCGAGCACCAGAATGGCCCCGACCTCGTGCGTCGCCTTCGCCAGCGCGGTGATGTAGGCGTCGGGCAGGATGATCCCGGCGCTGGTTTCCACATGCGGTGCAAAGACCACATCGGGTTTCGCATCGCGAATCGCGGCGCAGACCTCGTCGATCGGGGCGGGAGCAAAAGGTGCACGGGTATCGTTGCCGGTTTGGCGCGCCTTGAAAACCGTGCTCTTGGCGGTGAATTTTCCAATGTCGAAAATCTGGCTCCAACGATAGGAAAACCAACCATTGCGCACGATCATGGCATGGGCGCCGGTACCGAACTGGCGGGCCACGGCCTCCATCGCGTAGGTGCCGCCGCCGGGGACGATGGCGATATGGTCGGCGGCATAGACTTCCTTCAGCATCACCGAAATATCGCGCATGACCGCTTGAAAGGTCTGGCTCATGTGATTCAGGGACCGGTCGGTGAAGACGACCGAAAATTCCATCAGGCCATCGGGGTCGACCGGGCTGCGCGTGCCATCCATCTTGTGCTCCTTTTGATCGCACCAGTGGTATCCGGCAGGCCGCGTCATGGCAAACCCAAGTTCGGCGGGCTAGTGCCTGCGGGTCGGCGCGAATATCCCGTGCGCCGTCTTGTCCCAGTAAAACGGTCGCCGGGTCAGTTCCCACAAGCCCTTGTAGGATGCGATTGCAGCCAGCGGAAAATAGAGGTGCAGCGTCGGGGCCCATTTGATCAGCCGGGGCTTGCCGGCCTTGGTGACGGCAATTGCCGCGACCGCGATGTTGATCACTTCGGACATCAGAAAAATGCTGCCCAACAGGACGAACACCCACCACGGCAGCAGCGCCGTCAGTGGATGCCCGAACCCCAGTGGCAACAGCCAGAATGACCACAGCAGCGGGGCGAGGGCGAACTGGCTGAGGGTGCCCAGAAACAGCAATTGCACCCCAAAAAACCGCCACGCCCCCAGATCGCGCCAGAGCCTGGCCGGGTTGCGCATGTGGACGCTGTAGGTAATGGCGTACCCCTTGAGCCAGCGCGATCGTTGCTTGATCCAAGGCCAGAGGCGGGCGTTTGCCTCTTCCTCGGTCACGGTCTGGATCATTTCGGTCCGATAGCCGTGGCGCGCCAGTCGGAGACCCAGATCAGCGTCTTCGGTCACATTGTGGGCGTCCCAGCCACCAAGATTTTCCAGCACGTCACGGCGGAAAAAAAGCGTCGTGCCGCCCAGGGGCAGGACCAGTCCAAGTTTTTCCAGCCCCGGCAGGACGATCCGGAACCAGGTCGCGTACTCGACGGCAAAGCAGCGGGCAAGCCAGTTGCTTTCCGCGTTGTAGAAATCAAGGATGCCCTGCAGGCAGGCGACTTCGGGCCCGACTTGGGCAAAGCGGCCGACGACGGCACGGATCTGTCCGGGGTCGGGGGCGTCTTCGGCGTCATAGACCCCGATGATCGAACCGCGGGCAAAGTCGAGCGCATAGTTCAACGCCCGTGGTTTGGTTTTCAGGATGCCTTGCGGCACCTTGATGGCCCGCATCCAGCGCGGCAAGTTGGTTTCGTCAAGCGCGGCGCAGGTCGTCAGGTCGTCTGCCTCGAGCACCAGACAAACGTCGAGCAGTTCGTGCGGATAATCGATGGCCGACAGTCTGGCCAACAGATGCGAGGCGATGGCGCGTTCCCTGAAAAGCGGCACAAGGATCGACACCACTGACAGCCGGGCGGGGACCGGGTCTGCCGCCACCACCGGGCCGTCAGGTCCAGTCCGCAAATGGATGATCGCCGCCGCGACCTTGAGCGCTGTGTTGAGTACAAGAGTCAGAACCGCCCAGCCGGTGATCACGGCGCAGGTCGCGACGGGCGCGAGGATCAGAAACGACAGCAGGATGGCGGCAACCGCGAGAGCGCGCATCTGTGCCAGCCGGTGATCCCAGCCACGGCAGCTTTCGCTGTCGGCAACGCGCTGTTCGGCGGCGCGAGCTAGGGAAGAGCCGGATTGGCGCTGCAGGACGCAATGAATATGGTCTTCGCGGGCGTCTGCCATGCGGACTGGACCCAGCAAGGCCGTCAGTGCGTCGCGAAGGCGCGCGAACTGGTCGGGGCCGCCGGTCAGCACCACCATCAC
>JBBKXP010000460.1:0-3899 GCA_037969545.1 Paracoccaceae bacterium
TTGGCGAAGATGCCGCGCACAGCGATCCCGCAGCCCTGACCGCCGCCGCGATCCGCGAATTGTGGGAGGAGACCGGGCAAAAGCTGGCCGCGCCGGGTGCCTGGCCAGATCCGCCGCAGGGTTGGCGCGGTTTCGCCGCCGGCGGCCATCTGCCCGATCCGTCCGGATTGCAGTTTGTCTTTCGCGCGGTCACGCCGCAGGGTCGGCCGCGCCGTTTCGATGCCCGGTTCTTTCTGGTGGATGCCGCCCATCTGCTGACGGATCCCGATGATTTCGCCGGGGCCGAGGATGAACTGGCGCATCTGCAATGGGTGCCGCTGCAACGGGCCCGCGACTTTGACCTGCCCTTCATCACCGAGGTCGTGCTGGCCGAGATCGCCGCCCGCGTCGCTGACCCCGCGCCGCCCGCGCTCGTGCCGTTCTTTCGCAATGATGACGAGGCGCATCTGGTGTCGCGACTTGGACACCGCAGCCCGTTAGGCGAATAGCACCAACAGCCCGATCGACCCGGTCAACAGGGCCAGCCCCTGCCATTCGCGTGCCGAAACCTTTTCGCCGAACACTGCTGCCCCGACGATCAGTGAAAACACCAGTTCAACCTGTCCCAGCGCGTTCACGTAGGCGACCGTCTGCAGGGTGAATGCGGTGAACCAGCCGATCGATCCCGCCATGCTGGTCAGCCCGACCAGCCCGGCCACCCGCCACGCTTGGAAGACGGCCCTGATCTGGCCGCGTTCGCGCCAGGCCAGCCAGACTGACATCGCCACCACCTGAAACGCCGTCACGAAAGCCAGCGTCAGCACGGCCCTTTGGAACGTGTCGCCGGACCCCAACGACAGCGACGCGCCGCGATAGCCGACGCCCGAAACCGCAAAGAACAGCCCCGATGTCAGCCCCAGCGCGGTTGCCCGGTTGAACACCCGTTTTCGCCAGGGCCCGGTCGCGGCCGGCGGATCCGAAAGCAGCAGAACGCCGCCAAGCCCGACCAGAATGGCCGCGAAGCCCCAGCCGCTGACGCCCTCGCCCAAAACGACGATGCCGACCAGGACCGACAGCAGCACTTCGGTCTTTTTGAAGGTGATCCCGACGGCAAAGTTGCGGTGCCCAAACAGCGCGACGACGCACATCGTCGCCAGGATCTGCGCCGTGCCGCCGGCCAGCGCATAGGTCCAGAACCGCTGCGGGATGGCGGGCATGGTTTGGCCGCTGGCCAGTGAATACTCAAAGGCGATCAGCGCCACTAGCGGAGCGGAATACAGGAATCGCGCATAGGTCGCCCCCGCCGTCGACAATGCTGCGCCACGCAACTGCTTTTGCAGCATGAACCGCAAGGTCTGCGCCAGTGCGGCGAAAATTGTGATGGGAATCCACAGGGCCATGTCGCCCTATTGCGCGAATGGCTTAACGGCGCCAGAGCGGATGCGCGATCGGGTCCTTGGGAGAGAAGAAATAGCGGCGGAAAACCTCGGCATAGGACGCAAAGCGATAGCCGCCGTTGCGCCCGAGAAACTTTTCGGGCTGGGCAAAGTACAGTTTCGGCAGGAGGAACCAGGCGACCCGCGGATGCATGTGGTGCACGGCGTGAAAGTTGTTGTTGAGGAACAGAAATGCCAGCACGCCGCGGTCTTCGATGATCACCGTGCGGCAGCGGACGCGTTCATGCGCCTGATGTTCCAGAAAGGTGCGGATTTTCAGGATCGACAGGGCGCAATAGGCGCAGATCAGGTAGATCCAGACCGGCATCGCCGACAGCCAGACGACCGCCAGAACTGCGGCCACTGCGGGAATGTGCCAGACCCAGCCCATCAGTACCGCGCTGTCACCGCGCCGGATCGCCTGCCAGTCGGCCCGCATCCAACAGACCTGTCCCAACAGCGGCCCGATCAGCAGGCGCCCGGCCAGCCGGTTGTTGAAACTCCGCAAGGCGTGGATCAGCGCGGGCTGCTTTTCCCAGTCGCCAGCGTCCAGATAATTGCTTTCAGGGTCGTCATAGGGATCGGTCAGTCGGGAATCGGTATGGTGCGCCAGATGGCTGTCACGGAACCGCGCGAAGGGGATGAAGATGCTCAGCGGCGGCCAGGCCAATGCCGCGTTCAGGGTTTTCCAGCGAAACGGATGGCCGTGGATGACCTCGTGGGTCAGCGACGAATGCAGCGACGTGGCCAGCACCGTCATCAGTATCGCCAGCGACAGCGACAGCCGTGCAAGCACGAAGACTGCCAACGCCCAAGTGGCGTAGCAGCCCAGCGCGAGCCAGACAGTCGGCCATTCGATGGGCCGTAATGTTTTGATCGACATTGTCATTCCCGTTTGGCCGATGTGCCCCGGCCCCGTAATTGTCAGTAGCATTTCAGCGGGTTGTTGGGTATTTTGGATATAGGCAACTTTCTCGAAACTTTGGTGATAAAAAATATCAATGTCAGCCAATACCGACAAACGCGTCCGCGCCGCCCTGTTTCGCGACCGGCTTGCCCAGGGAATGGCCGACAAGGCGCTGACCAAGGCGGCGCTGTCGCGGGCGGTCGGGGTCGACCGGTCTACCCTGTCGCAGCTTCTGGCGCCGGACAGCACGC
The DNA here is from genome assembly GCA_037969545.1 of Paracoccaceae bacterium. Classification (GTDB taxonomy): domain Bacteria; phylum Pseudomonadota; class Alphaproteobacteria; order Rhodobacterales; family Rhodobacteraceae; genus JBBKXP01. The sequence continues at coordinate 2,574 of JBBKXP010000460.1, forward strand.
GCCTGCCCAACGCGCAGGTCGTGGCCGAATGCGCGACAGCACTGGGGGTGTCGGCTGACTGGCTGCTGGGCTTGTCCGCCCGCCCGGAACGTGCCGCCGACCTGATCGCCGCCGCGATGTCGATGACCGAGGCGCCACGGGCGCTGGTCGACGAACGGATCTTTGCTTGGCACCAGGAGGCCGCGGGCTACAAGATCAGGCATGTCCCTGCGATGCTGCCCGACATGCTCAAGACCGAGGCGCTGCTGCAGTGGGAATATGAACCGTCGCTGGGCAAGACCACCGATCAGGCGATTGGCGCCTCGCAGGACAGGCTGGACTGGATGCGCGCGGCCCGGTCGGACTATGAAATCGCCATGCCCATGTATGAGCTGGATAATTTCGCGGCAGGAACCGGATATTATGCCGCTCTGCCGGCTGATATGCGCCACGTCCAGATCGACCATCTGCTGGACCTGCACGACCAGCTTTACCCATCGCTGCGGCTTTATCTTTTTGATGCGCGACGGTTGTTTTCGGCCCCGGTGACGGTGTTTGGTCCGCTTCTGGCGGCGATTTACCTGGGGCAGAACTATCTGGTGTTTCGCGACAGTGCGCGAGTTCAGGCGATGACCCGGCATTTCGATACGCTGGTGCGCGAGGCGAGCATCGCTCCGCGCCAGCTGGTTGGACACCTGCGCGGGTTGCGCGACCGGATCGCCTAGAGCGGTTCAGGATTCATCGGAACCGTTTTAGATCTGCGGATCGGGGTTGACCGTCTGCCCGTCGACCACCATGACCTGCCCGCAGACGTGGCGTGCGGCATCCGAGGCCAGAAAAACGGCCATGTTGGCGATGTCGCTGGCGGTCACAAAGGTCTGCATCGAGGTGCCCCGCGCATAGCCTTCATAGACCTGATCGCGGGTCATTCCCTTGGCCGCGGCCTCGGCCTGCAACACGGCTTCCATGCGCGGACCTTCGACCGATCCGGGCGCGATGGCGTTGGCGCGGATGCCGAAAGGGCCAAGTTCCATCGCCGCGGTTTTCATCAGGCCGATGACGGCCCATTTTGCCGCCGCATAGGGACTGCGGTTGGGGTAGCCGAACAGACCGGCGGTGGAGGACGTGAAGGAGATGACGCCAGATTTCTGCGCCTTCATCAGCGGGGCGACGTGTTTGGCCGCGAGGAACGCGCCGTCCAGATTGACCGCCAGACAGGCGCGCCAGTCGGCCAGCGCCACGTCCTCGATCAAGGCGGTCGGCCCCTTGATCCCGGCATTGGCGCACAATACGTCAATCCCGCCCCAGTCGCCCTTGATCTGCCCGATCAGCGTGGCCAGCCGCGAA
>JBBKXP010000461.1:0-5468 GCA_037969545.1 Paracoccaceae bacterium
GAGCAGCGACCCCATCCCGATGGCCGATTTGATGGTGCCGGAAGTCCGCCCGCCCGCCTCGGTTATGCCCAAATGAATCGGGGCATCTGTTGCCTCGGCCAGTTGCTGATAGGCCGCAGCCGCCATGAACACGTCGCTGGCCTTTACCGAGATTTTGAATTCATGAAAATCGTGGTCTTGCAGGATGCGAATGTGGTCCAGCCCACTTTCGACCATCGCGTCGGGGCAAGGTTCACCGTATTTGTCCAGCAGATGCTTTTCCAGCGACCCGGCATTGACGCCAATACGGATCGAACAACCGTGATCGCGGGCGGCGGCAACCACGTCGGCGACCCGTCTGGCATCACCGATATTGCCGGGGTTGATCCGCAGGCAGGCGGCACCTGCAGCGGCAGCCTCGATCCCGCGTTTGTAGTGGAAATGGATGTCGGCGACCAAGGGCACCGTGCTTTCGCGGACAATCTCTTTCAGGGCTTTCGACGAGGCCTCGTCGGGCACCGATACCCGCACGATATCTGCCCCGGCGTCCGCTGCCGCCTGAATTTGTGCCACCGTCGCCGCAACATCGGTGGTCAGGGTGTTGGTCATCGTTTGCACCGTAATCGGCGCATCGCCGCCGACCGGCACCTGTCCGACCATGATCTGGCGCGACTTGCGGCGATCGATATTACGCCAGGGCCTGATCGGATTGTGGGTCATTGGGGTATCCCGTGACGGCAAACAGTCAGGCAATACCTAGTGCCAAGGGCGGGCCCCGGCAACTGGCACGTTATTGGCTTGGCTGTACCTCGGCCACGTTCACCATGGCGGCCAGATCGCCATCGCTGGAAAGGTCGGCAACAGCATAGGTTGCGGTGACCGCCTCGGCAGACAAGGCGATGTTGGAACTGACGGTTCCATTCGGCCCGACGGGGCCGTAGTGCGCCCCGTTGACTGCAAAGTAGACGGCACCGCTTTCCCCGATCCGCAAGGTCGGCGGTTCTTCGGTTGCCGGCACAGCATAGCTGTCTCCAGCGTTCATGATGGCCTCAAAAATCACCGTGCCGTCAGCAGCCTTGACCCGGACCCAAGCGGGACGCACAGCGACAAGTTGCAGGCCCGGCGTCGGGGTTTCGGTGACCTGAATTGCGGGCGCGACCGCGTCGATCGCAGAATCGGCCAAAGCGACATCGATCGCCGGATCTGGCGCACTTGTCAGCGTGCTTGGACGCCGCGGGTCAATCGTCGAAATCGGACCGTCGCGGGCGACCAGCACCGGCACATCCAACGCCTGCGGTCGATAAAGCCGGTCCAGCGCCTCGGTCGACGGAGCGTCGAACGCAGCCATTTGTGTGGGCGATTCCGTATCGCCCTCGGGCAGCGTCCCGCCTGCCAGCGGGTCGATCTCGGACACCACGGTCGGGGTTTGTTCGACCGGCGCAAACTGCACCTTCTGGACCTCTTGCAGGACTGTCCAGCCGCCATATCCAAGACCGCCAATCAACGCGACAAGCACCAGAACCGAACCAACCGCGCTTGGTTCGATCCGCGACATAAACGCATCGCCAGCCGGGATGAAGGGTGTTGATGGCGCCGAAAACATATCCTTTTGCTGGACCGAACGTCCCAGACGCTCGTCGCGGCTCGGCTTGACCGACGACGCTGCCGCTGACATGCCGTGCGCGGTCGCAAAGCCGCTTTCCTTGCAGAACGTGTCAAACGCCCAGTCGGGATCCATGTTCAGATACCTGGCGTAAGAGCGGACATAGCCGGCAATGAAACCTGGCGTGTCAAAGGCGGCAGGGTCGGCGTTTTCGATCGCTGCGATATAGGCGGCCTTGATCTTGAGCTCGCGCTGCACGTCCAACAGGCTTTTGCCCATTGTCGCGCGTTCGCCACGCATCAGATCCCCAAGCCGTATCTGGAAGTCGTCGAAACCCTTGGTTTCTGCGACAACCGCAACCCTCTCGCGCCTAAAGCCTTTCACGATCATTCGGCTTTCCCACTGCCCTGTGCCCCAATACTCCCCGGAATCGATTCGATTTCTGCGGGGTCTTTCGTAGGGCGTAACATACACGAAATGCGCATGCACCCGCAGAAAAAAACTAACCCGCCAACTCGGCGCGATTCAGCGCGCAATGCGACCAAAGTGCATCCATCGCCTTGATCAGCTTGTCCATTTCGCCCGCGTCGTGCACCGGCGACGGGGTGAATCGAAGTCGTTCGGTGCCACGCGGAACCGTCGGATAATTGATCGGCTGGGCATAAATCCCGAATTGTTCCAGCAACATGTCGGACAATTTCTTGGTGTGTTTCGGATCACCCACGATCACCGGCACGATATGGCTGCCGTGATCGATGATCGGCAGGCCCATACCCTTGAGTCGCAACTTGAGAACCTTGGCCCGTTCCTGATGCAGGTCGCGCAGCGCCTGATCGGTCTTGAGATGCGCGACCGACGCGGCGGCACCCGCCGCAACGGCCGGTGGCAGGCTCGACGTGAAAATGAACCCCGGTGCGTAAGACCTTACCGCGTCAGCCATTTTCTCGGAACAAGCGATATAGCCGCCCATCACGCCAAAGGCCTTGGCAAGGGTGCCGTTGATGATGTCGATGCGGTTCATCAACCCGTCCCGTTCGGCAACGCCACCGCCACGCGGCCCGTACATTCCCACCGCATGGACCTCGTCGAGGTAGGTCAGCGCGTTGAATTCATCCGCCAGGTCGCACATGGCAGCGAGCGGGGCAAAATCGCCATCCATCGAATACAGCGATTCGAATGCAATCAGTTTCGGGGCTGCCGGATCGTCCGCCGCCATCAGTTCGCGCAGATGCGTCAGATCATTGTGACGAAATATCCGCTTGGCGCCACCATTCCGGCGTACCCCTTCGATTATACTGGCGTGATTCAACCCGTCCGAATAAATAATAAGGCCCGGAAACAACTTGGGCAGCGTACTTAATGTCGCGTCGTTGGCGATGTAGGCCGATGTGAACAACAACGCGGCATCTTTGCCATGCAGATCTGCCAATTCGGCCTCAAGCCGCTTGTGATAGACCGTTGTGCCCGAGATATTGCGGGTACCGCCCGATCCTGCACCCGTCGCCTCGAGCGCATCGTGCATCGCGGCCAGAACAGCGGGATGCTGTCCCATCCCCAGATAGTCGTTGCCGCACCAGACTGTGATCGGCGTCTCGGTTCCGTCGGGGCGACGCCAGATCGCATGCGGATACTGGCCCCTACGGCGTTCGATATCGATAAAGGTCCGGTATCGGCCCTCGGTATGCAGCCGCGCGATGGCTGCGTCCAGATTGGCGTCATAATCCACCGAAATCCCCTTTTTCGTCGTCTTGATTGCTCATATAGGGCTACGGCCCTGCGGACAATACGCTACAAATTGACGCCCCTAACGCAGAATTGCACAAGTCCCTTCCACCAGACAATGCGCCGCCACACCGCAGTCTGGCCTTGATTTGCATCAAGTGAAACCCGAATGACCATCCTCTCGGAGTTTGCCCGCATCGCCGCCAACCTGTCAGCGGCGGCCAGCCTGCAGGGTGAACGATCTCTGCGGCAGTTGCGCCAACGATGGATTCAAGACAGCGTTGTTCTAGAACTACTGGTGATCCTGTGTGGAGAGGACGACGACCAGATGCATGGAACGAGCGTAGTCTAGAATGTCGCGCCTTTTTGAAAGTGATCCGGTCATCAGCGCTGACACTGGCAAAACCTGACGCATTAAAAAAGGACGGGGACCAGATGGCCCCCGTCCCAGTTGGCAAAGATCACGCTGTCACGATTTGACGATCGTGACCGAACTTGCGTTGTCCATGTTGCCAACTTTTTCCCACTGAATGTTGACCCTTTCGCCAATCTTGAGACCGGGATCGGTAAAATTCGATGGCAGGTGATACATCGTCCCGTCTTCCAGGGTCATGGTTTGGGCCGTCATGTCGAATGACTTGATGACCCCGATGGTGGTGGTTGCGGCCATGGCCGCTCCGGTCATGGCGATGCCGACGGCGAAAATCACCGGGAGAAGTGTCGTACGCATTTTCAGAGGCTCCGTGTAGTCCGCGCCTGTGTCTGGCGGACTGTCATGAAAGGCCGGCTGGGCATGTCGCGTCGGCGAAATCCTTCGCCCGGCAAGTCCCGACCTTTCAACTCAACAAATATAGCGATTCCCAGGCCGGCGAACGCACCGCGCATTCAGTCGTGATCGCCCGTGAAGAAAGCGTATTATCGTCGATGAAAAAAGTGGCGCGGTTGACGGGGCTCGAACCCGCGACCCCCGGCGTGACAGGCCGGTACTCTAACCAACTGAGCTACAACCGCGCATCTGCCGCCCGGCGATCCCACCGAACGTGAAGGGGCTTCTACGGGCCCGCCCTGCCCTCGTCAAGCGCCGACAACGCCAATTCTTGACGATCCCGAATGCCGGCTGGCTGGTGCATCGCGCCCCTGTGTCCCCGACATGTTATCGACGTGGCAGGAAAATCATTGAAGCATGCAAAATGTGTCAAGGTAGTCTGGTCAGACTGAATGCAGGTGCCCTTGACACGGGCCCGCGACAACCAGGTGCAGGACCGGTTGGATTGTCACGCGGACTGGTAAGGTCCACCCGATCGACTAGTTGATGCTGCAAGGGAGCGGTTGTTCTGGTGGGTCGTGACGGGCTCGAACCGCCGACATTTTCGGTGTAAACGAAACGCTCTACCAACTGAGCTAACGACCCGTCCGGGCGGGGTTTAGCGCCGGTGCGGACAGGGTGCAAGCGTCAGGGTTGAATTTCGCCGTGCTGCCGGTTGACGATGTGGTGGATCACCCCCTGCGCTGCCAGCGGGTCGGCCAGCCGGTCGCGCCCCAAACCCAGAGCGGCGACCCGCAGAAACCGCAGCGTGATTCCGTGCGTGATGATTACGGCGGGCGTCTGAACGGTGCGCAGAAACGCCTCGGCACGGGTCTGCATGGCGTCCAGCCCTTCGCCACCGGGGGCGGCCGCATAATAGTCGAGGAAATGCGCGTCTTCGCCCAGTCCGGTTTCCGCCCGGATCGTGGCGCGGGTCATGCCGGTCCAGCCGCCGACCGAGATCTCGCGCAGGCGGGCGTCTTCGATGATGGCGGCGTCAGGATGCCCAAGCCCGTCAAGAACCAGTCGCATGGTGTGCCGCGCCCGGCCGATCGGACTGCTGTAAAACTCATGGCTGCGGGGGCTGATCCCGATATTTGCCAGCGCCGCGCCAATTCCGGCAGCCTGGGCCCGCCCGGTGTCGGTCAACGCGGAATCAAGGTCGCCCTGCCAGCGTCCGACGCGGTTCCATTCGGTTTCGCCATGGCGGATCAGAAATATCTCGGGCAGGTCCACGGGCACACAATCCTGAAACCAGACACGCGCCCGATCCGGGGCGCGTGCGATGCATTCTGGTGGGTGATAAGGGATTTGAACCCCTGACATCTTCGATGTGAACGAAGCGCTCTACCACTGAGC
>JBBKXP010000462.1:0-2814 GCA_037969545.1 Paracoccaceae bacterium
TGTTCGAACATGATCATCGGGCCGGGGCGCACGCCGTGAATGAACAGGGCCGCTATCAGAACTGCCGCGGGCGCAGAGCCGGGAACGGCAAGTGTCAGCGCGGGAATAAGCGCCCCAGGAACCACCGCGCTGTTGCCGGTTTCAGCTGCGGTGAGCCCTTCCATTGAACCTTTGCCGAATTGAGCACGCTCTTTGCTCGTGCGCTTGGCGGCGGCATAGGATGCCCATGCGCCAATGTCTTCTCCGACGCCCGGAATAATGCCGACCAGTGTTCCGATGACGCCTGATCTTAAGATCGTGAATTTGTAGCGCCACAAATCAACAAGCTTCGGTAGCACGCGGTCCTTGTTCACCGAGTCTGTCGCCGCAAGTTCGGCTTTCCGACGTGACATCACCGTCAGCACCTCGGCAAAGCCGAAAGCGCCTACCATCGCTGGGATTAAACCGATTCCGCCGTTGAGGTCCGAAAAGCCCATATTAAAGCGGACATGGGCGTGAATCCCTTCGCTTCCGATCATCGCGACCATCAGCCCCAGTAGGCCCGCAATATAGCCTTTCAGCGGGCTAACACCGCCTGTGAGCTGACCTGATATGACGATGCCGAACACCGCCAGCCAGAAAAACTCAAACGATCCGAAATCAAGCGCAATGTTAGCAAGCGCAGGGGCCAGCAGGACCAGAAGAAAAATACCCACAATAGTGCCAAGGGCTGACCCAGCTGTGGCAAGCGCCATGGCGTATCCCGCCTGTCCTTGTTGCGCGAGCGGATAGCCATCAAGGGCAGTTGCCGCCGATGCCGGCGTTCCGGGGATATTCAGAAGAATTGCAGACCGCGACCCGCCATAGATCGCACCGACGTACATGCAGATAAGCACAAGGATCGCTGCGTCCCGGTCCAGCGTGTAAGTCAGCGTGGTCAGCAGGGCGACGCCCATCGTCGCTGTCAGCCCAGGAAGACTTCCCACAAGAATGCCCAGCAAAGTTGCCCATGCAACGTGAAAAAGGCTCATCGGCGTGGCCAAACTCAAGATCGCCGAGAAGAAACCTGTGAGCGCGTCCATCAAGGCAGCCTCACCAGAAATCCATACTGGAAAAGCGCGGAGATTCCCGCAGCCACCAAAGCGGCATAGACACCGACAAGAATGATAATCTTCAGACGGTCAGCTGTTTCGCTTTTCTGCGACCACAGAAACCAGACAGCAAACACTCCGATATACAGCGCTGTGGCGGCGACGAATGACATACTGCCAACGAAAAAGACTGCGAACACGCAACTCCAGGCCGCCGTGAAGGCTAAATCCGCCCAGTTGCCGCGGTCCATAGTTTCCTGCTCGGGCGCGTCGTTATCTTTGGAAACCTTTGCCAGCGCCAGAAATGCCGCGCAGATCATTAGACATGTGCCAAGGATCATCGGCACAAGGCCCGGGATGCTGGCGGGATGAATGCGTCGGATTTCCAGCCGATCCATATCGAAACCGCCCCAAGCCATTGCCAAGCCGAGCAAGAATAGAACTGCTGCCGTCACACGGTCAGCCGTATTGGCTTGGAAATTCATTGGATTACCTGTCTTTGGCTCGCAAAAAAGAGACAAGCGAAAAAGTGTGCGACGCCAGGCACCGCACACTTAGGCAAGTTTACTGCGCCGGACAGTCAATCCCGATCTCGGACGGGTCGACGATGGCTTCACCGCGCGTCACACGAGCGCAAGCCTCTGCGATTACCACGGGCATGGCTCGCGCCATAGCTTCATCACCGAAACTTGGGTCGAAGACCGCACCTCGGTCTGTCGCGTAGGTACGCAGTGCGTCGGAACTCATCACCTTCTCCTGCCAGATCTTATCGACAGTGTCATAGACTTCCTGCGGAGCGCCAACCGGAATGAAGACACCGAAATAATCCGGTGCGACATGCATGTTGGGGAGGAAATCGGTGATCGGTGGAATCGGGTCGATGCCCTCAACAATCAACGGTTTGTCCGAAAGAACGGCGAGCGCGCGCAGCTTGCCTGCTTTGATCATCTCGGTTTGCTCGACCGCAAGCTGCGTCGTGGCGGACACTTCGCCCGAAGCAGCCGCAAGCACGGCAGGGTTGCCGCCATCGTAAGTCACCATGCGCGCGCCAAGCACTCCGCCCGACGCTTCATTGATCGCCGCCAGCGCCATGCCACCGGACGAGTTCACCCCTGCTGTTCCGACTTTGACCGTTTCCGGCTCTTTCATCGCTTCAAGCAATTCGTCGAAGGTCATATACGGCGAATCCGCGTTGACCGAGACAACCGGAACGTTCGCCACGTGCAGGTAAACATGATAGTCGTTGATTGAGGTGTTTTCGACCAATCCTGTGATGGAATAAGTCGCGTTGTTCGCAATCGCGTTCGCTGTCCACGTGTAACCATCGCGAGGCGCGTCAAGTGCGGCTTTGGTTCCGATTGATCCCGATGCGCCGGGCTGATTGACGACGACAACCGGCGTCCCAAGAGCTTCTTCCAGAATCGGCGCAACGACGCGGGTTACCTGATCGGTCGATCCGCCGGCAGACCAAGGCACAATGATGTTGATCGGCTTGTCGGGCTGCCACTGAGCAAGGGCCGGAGCCCCCATAGCGATGAACGCGGTTGCAGCTATAGCTAGCAACCCACTCTTTTCAAATTTCAGCATTTTATCCTCCCATATATTACCAACTGGTAGGTAACATTAGAATCGACAATTTTGTCAACTTTCTTCTGTCGCATTTTTGAAAGTTCAAAGATAATCGTTGGTACGGTTTAGCCGACGGGCTCGAAATTCAGAAAGTCTTATTTGTTTTAGTATTTTG
>JBBKXP010000463.1:0-4231 GCA_037969545.1 Paracoccaceae bacterium
CGTTGAGCGCAAATGCCGCAATCACGATACCGAAGACCGCCCCAGCCACAGTGAGGCGGAAAAAATCTTGCAGCAGATACCTGCTGGACCGGTCCATGGCGACAGGAAGCCCGGTTAGCCGGTAGGTCAACCCGGACCCGCTGAGGTGCTCTGCGGCCAGCGCTTCGACCCGGGCAATCGCCGGGCCATCCTCGGGCATACGGGGGGCGATGATCTGCATCAGGCGATGGGTGCGCCGACCGGCGATGCTGTGGGCGGTGATCATCGCCTGAGTTTCGTCGAGCGGCACGTCCGCAGCCAGCCAAACCGGCCGGGTCTGCAGGAGTCGCGCCAGATCGGCACGGTCGTTGTCATTGCACGTCAGGACGGCGGTATCATCGTCAAGCGGGCCGAGGGTCTCGATCCGGTATGCGGCCATGCCGCCACGTTGCAGCCGTGTCGCGGCGGCTTGATCCGTCGCGATGGCGGTATCGAACCGGTCCAGCAGGGCATGGGTCATCCCCGGCAGCCAGCCACCGACCGAGGCCGACAGCCCACGGGCCGTCACGTCCAGCATGATCCGGCGCATCGGCGGGGCATCGGTCTCGACCAGCAGAACCGGGTCAAGCGTCGGTTGCATCCACAGCAGCAAATCGGGCTGCCAATGGTCCAGGAACCCGCGGATGCCGTTGCGCGTCAGGTCGGGAGTCGGCTGCGCGATCAGCCCGCGCTCGACCTCGACAAAGGGCGGATCGGCGTCTTGTCCGGTCAGCATGACGGTCACTGCGTCGCCGTCTTCGCGCAGACGGCGGGTCATTGACCTTACCGCCCTGTGCTGGCCCGGATTTGCGCCATGCACCCAGACCAGACCGCCCTTGGGTCGGGGGGGCCAGTTCGCGGTATCGGGCCGCCGGCCGGCGCTGCGGTGCAAGGCAAGATAGGCGCCAAGCGAAAGCGATCGGGCCATTGTGGCTACCTTGAGTGGTCCAGTTCCTCGGTCGGCGAAGCGGCGATCTCTTCATCACGCAGCCGGTGGATATGGGCGATGAAATACCGCATGTGGGCATTGTCGACAGTACGCTGGGCCTCGGATTTCCAAGCGTTGTAGGCGCTGTCGTAGTCGGCGAACATGCCGACGATGTGGATCTTGTCGACGTCCTTGAAGGCGTTCCTGGTCGGGTCGGTCAGTTCACCGCCAAAGACGAGGTGCAGGCGTTGGGTCATGGGGTGCGGCCTTGTGCAAAGGGTGGAATTGCGGGCAACCTACGGATTTGCGGGCAGGGGTCAAGGACGCGTCAAAGGGCGAGCTTGCCCTGCGCGGTGGTGTCGACCTCGGGTGCTGCCTTTTTGAAGGCGTCGTCGCGGCGCAGCGGCAGGTCGACGGCGCGGTGGTGCAAGGCCATCGCCTGTGCGATCGTCACGATCTGGATGCGGGGGACGGGATGCGCCCCTTCCATCGCGAATTGCCCGGCGGCGGCGGCGGCTTCGGCGACCATCGGTTTGCTGGGGTCGGTCAGGGTCAGGAACACGCCGATTTCGGCCCTGTCGCGTTCGATCACGCCACGCAGGTCGCGGATCATCGCGACGCCGACATTGTCGCCCGCCTTGACGCTGACGATGGCACGGCTGGTCTTGCCGAAATAAATATTGCCGTCGATCCCCTTGTCGGCGCCCTTTTTCGACTGGTTGCCGGGTTGCGCGGCGATCAGGGACAGCGCCCATTTTTCGAATTCGAAATAGTAATTCTTGTCGGTCCGGCCCCGGTTCGCCATATCCCGCGCCCCGGCAAGATCCTGGGGGACGCCGTGGGTGGTGAACTGGACCTTTGGGAAAGCATCGCGCAGCCGCTTTTCGATCAGGCCGATGGCAAGGTGGGTGACGTCAATGCCGATCCATTGGCGGCCCAGTTTCTGCGCCGCGTGGACGGTGGTGCCACAGCCGCAGAAGGGGTCGAGGACCACATCGCCGGGGTTGGACGAGGCAGCTAGGATGCGTTCGAGGAGGAGTGGCGGCTTCTCGGTTGGATAGCCCATGCGCTGCCCCGATTGAAGAGGCGGGATGTCTGTCCAAACGTCGCCAAGCTTCCGGCCTTCCTGTTCAGCAAAATAATGTTTTCTGGCAATCCTACCGTCTAGCTTCTTTGGAAATGCGAGCCTTCCTTCTGAATCTAGCTTCTCCATTAATTTGCGGTTTACACGCCAACCCTTTGTTGGCGGCTGGAACCCCTTGTATTCGTAAGTCAAATTCGGGCGAGTGTTTGGACTATCCAGTGGCGCGAGTCGATATTTTCCGCGCCCGTCTTTATCATCAAGATTGAAGCGACCCTCATACTCAACATCTTTTTCCGCATAGATCGGAAAGAATAGGGGAGAGTCGCTCTTTGATGAAACCAAAATCACATCGTGATTCCAAGCGAGCTTTGTTCGGGCATCACCCTTGGCTATTGCACGCTGCCAAGTAATTTCGTTCCGAAAGTACTTTGCCCCAAACACCGCATCCAACAATATCTTCAGATAATGGCTCGCCGTCGGGTCGCAGTGCAGATAAAGGCTCCCGGTCGGTTTCAGCACCCGGTGCAATTCGATCAGCCGCGCCGCCATCATCGCGAGGTAGGCCATCATGTCGTTTTCGCCCAGAAACCCTCGCATCGCCCGCAGCATTTCCGCCGCAGCACCATTGCCCGACCGCAGCACGTCGCCAAACGCGGCCTCGGCGCTGTCGTTCCAGTGCCAGGTGTCGTCGAAGGCCTCGATCTGGGCGGCGCTTTGGTTGCCCTGCGGCCCCTTGAACAGGACATTGTAGCTGGCGTTGGAGTTGAACGGCGGGTCGAGATAGATCAGGTCGACGGACTCCGGGTCGAACGTGCGCAGCACGTCGAGGTTGTCGCCGTAGTAAAGATGGTTGGTCATCCGCCTGCCCCCTGCCGCCAGCATGTCCCGCCGATGGTTAAGGCCACCCTAAAGCGGAATGGCTCTCGATTGAATCGCAATTCGCCCCAAGTTCGGGCGATTTGCGGTTTTGTTTGGTCGGTCAAAAGTCGTTCCGCGTCAAGCGGTGGCGGAGTCGGGTCAAGTCCGGTTGGCGACGATGGGCGGATCGCCCATCCTACGGATCAATTCCCCGTGCAGTGCGCCGCCGGCGACGATGCCGTTGACCTGCGGCACGGGGTTGTTGAACCGCAAGCGGGTGCCGGTGCGATCAGTTGCCTTGCCCCCGGCCTCGGCCACGATCAGCGCTCCGGCGGCCACGTCCCACTCCCATGTCGGGCGCAGGGTCAACATCGCATCGAACCGCCCTGTCGCCGCAAGGCAAAGCCGGTAGGCCAGCGATGACCGGAAAGTCCGTTTCACCGGTGGCATGTCGTGCCAGTGGTGCGCGTCCATCGTCGTGCGGGTGGCGAGGATGGTCGCGGTGGTCAGGTCGGTTCCGGTGGCGGCGCGGATCGCGGTGCCGTTCAGGAATGCGCCACCGCCCAAGCTGGCCGTGAACATTTCGTCGCGCACCGGAAGGTAGACGACGGCGGTGGTGATTTCGCCGTTTTCGGCGATGGCCAGCGAATGCGCCCAGTCTTTGCCGCCGTCGATAAAGGCGCGAGTGCCGTCGATCGGGTCGATGATGAATTGCGCCCCGGTCGTCAGCCGGGCGGCGGTGTCGGGGGTTTCTTCGGACAGCCAGCCCAGGTCGGGACGGGCGCTGCGCAGGGTGTCGTGCAGCATGTCATTGACCGCAAGGTCGGCCAGCGTGACCGGCCCGGCGCCGCCGGGTTTGTCGGTGACGGTGCCATGCCGGCGAAAGTGGCCAAGGGCGATCTTGCCGGCCATGCGGGCGGCGTCGGTCAGCAGACCGAGGTCAGTCTCCCGCAAGGGTCATCGCCGGGAGGAGAAGCGAGGGGACGACGCGGGACAGGTGGATCCGCGCATCGTTCGCCGGGATGATCGCAAGCAGCATGTCGCGCAGGTTGCCCGCGATGGTGCATTCGTTGACGGGATAGGTGATTTCGCCGTTCTCAACCCAGAAACCCGAGGCGCCGCGCGAATAATCCCCGGTGTTGGGATTGATCGTGCTGCCGATCATCGCGGTGACCAGCATCCCGGTTCCCATATCGCGGATCAGGTCGGCGCGGGTCGCGGTGCCTTGGGTCAGGGCGACATTGCCGACGCTGGGGCTGGGCGGTGCATGGGTGCCGCGCGATGCGTTTGCGGTGCTTTCCAGCCCCAGCTTGCGGGCCGTCGCAAGGTCGAGCGTCCAGGTG
>JBBKXP010000464.1:0-16407 GCA_037969545.1 Paracoccaceae bacterium
AGTTCGGCACGCTGCGCTTGCATGTCGGCCAGGTGGCGTTCGGCCATTTCATAGGTCTTGGCCAGTTGCGTCTGCTGGCTGTCGCCCATGTCATAGAGGTCAAGCAACTGGCGGATTTCCTCGAGGGCGAAGCCAAACCGCTTGCCCCGCAGGATCAGTTTCAGCCGGGCCCGGTCGCGTTTGGTGAACAGCCGTTTCTGCCCCTGCCGGATCGGCGCGAGCAATTCCTTGGATTCGTAATAGCGCAGTGTGCGCGGCGTGACATCATAAGCGGCGCACATCTGGCTGATTGTCATGGTCGTGTCGGTCATCATATCGTCCGTTTTGCGTGGCTGGATAGCCTGCACCTGCGCATCGTCACTGCCTTCTACAAGCAAAGCTGACGTTAACGTAAACGTAACGTAGCGTCAGAACCGCGATGACGGGGGGTGAACTCACTAACTGCAGGTCGGGGCGTAACGATCTTGCGGCGCCGCGCCGCTAGCCCAGCGACTTTGCCGTGTCGTCGCGCAGTTTCTGCAACTCGGCCATGGTGTCGTCCAACTGTTTTTTCTGTTCGGTGAGTTCGGCGAGCTGGCTGTCGGCCAGGTCGATCCATTTGCGCATCTGTTTTTCGGTGCCTTCTTTTTCGTAGATCAGGAGCCACTGGCGGATGTCCTCCAGCGAAAAACCGAACCGGCGACCGCGCAGGATCAGCGTCATCCGGGCCAATTCACGGGGTCCGTAGAACCGTGCCCGCCCTTCCTTATCGGGGGTCAGCAGTTCGATGTATTCGTAATAGCGCAAGGTGCGGGGTGTCACGTCGAATTTGGCGCACATCTCTTTGAAAGATAGGCGGACGTTGGACATTGCGGGCCTCCCTGACCTTAACTGTAACGGGCCGGGATGGTTCGGGCAACATGGGACTAGTTCAAGAATCCAGGGGCAAACCAGTAAAAGCCATAGGCCAGGATCAGCGCCGGGATCGTCGAATAGATCGTCGCCCAGAACGCCGCCTTTGGGTTCAACGCGATGGCCGGGAACAGGGCGTCGCCGTCGTTGGATATCGCATTGCCGATCAGCGCGGCAAAGGGGATCAGCCCGTTGATATAGAGCGTCGTCACCAGCACCTGCGGCCCGCAGCCGGGGATCAGCCCGACCACGATGGCAAGCAGCGGCAGCAACGGCGCGACCGACTGGAACAGCGCGGCGAGGTCCAACCCCGCATAGGTCGCCACGTAGTCGTAGGCAAGGTAGGCGCCGATCACCCAGACCGAGATGAAAGACGTCTCCTCTGCCATGCGGGTCAATGGGCTGTCGTTGGCATTGGTCATGGCCTTGACGGACGATGCCGCCCAGATGAACAGACCGACGGCGGTGCCGGTCATCCCGATCAACAGCGGGGCGATGCCCAAAAAGCCGCTGTCGATTTGCGTCACCTGCATGATTCCCAGCGCCAGCCCGGGGATCGCCAAGCCGAAGTAGGCATAGTCGCGCGCTCGCGTCGCACCGATCAGCGGGGCAAGTTCGCACTGCGCAGAGGTGTCGGCCTGCATGCCGTGGCCGGGCAGGGCATCGACGATCCAACCCGAGAGTATGCCGACGGCAAAGGACAAGGGCAGCACGACCGCGGCGACTTCGGGCCGGGTGGCGATCAGCAGGAAAGCCGCGTCGCCCATCGTCGCGGTCAGCGTCGCCACCACCGCGCCAAAGCCGACATTGCCCGATGAATAGGCGGCGACCACCACGACGGCACCGCCGCAGCCGGGTGTTGCGCCCAAAAGTGCCGCCAGCGGAACTTGCCAGCCTTTTGCGCCCTTCAGGGCCAAGCCGATGTTGAATTTGAACAGCTTTTCTGCGCCGTAGAACAGGATCAACGTTGCGGCAACAAAGGCCGACACTTGCACATAGGCGTCGGTCATCAGTTGCCGCGTAAGTTCCCCAAGTCCCGCGGGCGCAATTGCCAGCGTCAGAAACGTCAGGGCAACCAGCAGGCGGTTGATCCGGAACGGGCCAAGCCGGGTCGTGTCTGTCTGGGACGGAACGAGGGAGGTTGTGGGGTGCATCGTTGGCCTTAGTTGCGAATTATTCTCATTAACAGATATAAGGCTTGCTCTCGCGCTTGCAAGTGCCAAGTTGCGCCCGACATTTGCGGAGCCTTTCAATGACCGACGACATGACTGCCCGCCGTGAACGGCTGGCCAATCAGTTCATCACCGCCCTGCCGCATGCGCGTGCCCTCGGCATGACGGTCACTGCGGTGGGCGAAGGGACGGCCGAAATCGGGATGGACTATGACACCCGGTTCGTCGGCGATCCCAAGACCGGCGTGATTCACGGCGGGGCGGTATCGGCATTGATGGATACCTGTTCGGGGGCAGCCGTCATGGCACATCGGTCGGGGCCGCTTGGCACGGCGACGCTGGACCTGCGGATCGACTACATGCGTCCGGCGACGCCGGGGCAGCGGATTGTCGCGCGGGCCGAATGTTATCACGTCACCCGGTCCGTCGCATTCATCCGCGCGGTGGCGCTGGATGACGACACGACGCGCCCGGTAGCCACGGCCACCGGGGCCTTTACCGTCGAAGGGGTCACATCATGAAGCGGCCGGAATCGGTGCAGGTCGTCAAGCAAAGGCGGGATACGGCACTTGAGGCTTTGGTCGGGGGGGTTCCCTATATTCAATTCCTTGGCATCCGGTTTGACCGGCGCGGTGACGAATTGACCGCTGTGCTGCCTTATGCCGATGCCCTGATCGGCAACCCGATGCTGCCCGCCCTGCATGGCGGGGCGACTGCGGCATTTCTCGAGGTGGCGGCGATCATCGAACTGTCTTGGGCAATGTTGTGGGACGGCATGGAAGGCGGGGCCGACGCGGCGTTAGTCAAGCTGCCGAAAACAATTGACTTTACAATCGATTACCTGCGCACCGGTCTGCCGCGCGATGCCTATGCGCGGGCGCGGGTCAACCGTAGCGGGCGGCGCTATGCCTCGGTCCATGTCGAAGCCTGGCAGGACAACCGCGCCCGCCTGTTCGCCCAAGCTACCGGGCATTTCCTGATGCCGGGCCGCGATGGCTGATCTTACCCACCGGCGGGTGCTGCACATTGCGGTGCCCATAGTGTTGTCGAACGCGACGGTGCCGATTCTGGGAACTGTCGATACGGCGGTGGTCGGACAGATGGGGCTGGCGGCCCCGATTGGCGCGGTGGGCATCGGGGCGATCATCCTGACGGCGCTTTACTGGGTGTTCGGGTTCCTGCGGATGGGGACGACCGGGTTTGCCTCTCAGGCGCTGGGGCAGGGGGATCGGGCCGAAGGGGCCGCGATCCTGATCCGGGCACTGGGAATCGCTGCGGTGGCCGGGCTGGCGATCATCGGGCTGCAGCTGCCGCTGTTCGCTTTGGCCTTTCAGGTTTCGCCTGCCTCGCCCGAGGTCGAGGGGCTGGCGCGACAATACATGGCGATCCGGGTCTGGTCGGCGCCGGCGCTGATCGGGCTTTACGCCATTACCGGCTGGTTGATCGCGGCAGAACGGACACGGGCGGTGCTGGTCATCCAGTTCTGGATGAACGGGCTGAATATCGTGCTTGATCTGTGGTTCGTGTTGGGCCTTGGCTGGGGCGTGCAGGGCGTGGCGATTGCGACGTTCCTGGCGGAATGGTCCGGCTTGGGGTTGGGATTGTGGTTTTGCCGCAGCGCGTTCGGCGATCCGGGCTGGCGCGACCTCACGCGCCTGCTCGATCCGGCCAAGCTGCGGCGGTTCGCATCGGTGAACGGCGACATCATGCTGCGGTCATTGATGTTGCAGGCGATTTTCGTTTCGTTCCTGTTCTTTGGTGCGCAGTTCGGCGACGTGCAACTGGCGGCCAACCACATTTTGCTGCTGTTTCTGGAGATCACCGCCTATGCGATGGACGGATTCGCGTTCTCGGCGGAAACACTTGTCGGGCAGGCCCTTGGCGCACGGCAACGGGCGGCGCTGCGCCGGGCGGCGATGCTGACGAGTTTCTGGGGGCTGATGGTCGGGGTCTTGTTGGCTGTCGTGTTTCTGGTGGCGGGCGGGGCGATCATCGACGTGATGACGACGGCCCCGAATGTGCGCGAGGTTGCACGCATCTATCTGCCCTACATGGTCCTTGCGCCGATTCTGGGCGCGGCGGCGTGGATGCTGGATGGCATATTCATCGGTGCGACGCGGACGGCCGACATGCGCAACATGATGGCGGTGTCGGCGGTTGTTTATTTCGTCGCGGTCTTCGCGCTGATGCCGGGGTTCGGCAATCACGGGCTGTGGCTTGCGTTCTTGCTAAGCTTTGTGGTGCGTGGCGTGACGCTGGGGTTGAAATATGCCGGACTTGAGGCTTCGGCCAGCTAGAGCGGTTCAGGTTTCATCGGAATCGGAATTCGCTGCCTCTCGCTCCGCTCGAACGCGATTTCCGGTCCGACCGTTTCCAAGAAAACCTGAACCGCTTTAGGCCCAGTCGGCCCGCCCGGTGCCGACCGCCTGCGCGACGTTGGCGAAACCGTCACGTGCCAGCAATCTGTCCAGCCCCCGTGCGATATCATCGGCAATACTGATCCCGCCATAAACAAGGCCAGTATAAAGCTGCACTGCCACCGCGCCGGCGCGGATCTTTTGATAGGCTTGTTCGGCAGTGGCCACACCGCCGACGCCGATCAGAGGCAGGGTGGTCAGGGATGCGAGTCGCGCAAGCACACGCGTGGATTTTTCGAACAAAGGTGCTCCCGAAAGTCCACCCTTTTCGTCCGCATGCGCACTTTTCAAACCTGCGCGGTCCAGCGTGGTGTTGGTGGCGATGATCCCGGCGATGCCCGACCGCACCGCCACCTCGGCCACGTCGACAATCTCGGCGTCGGTCAGGTCGGGGGCAATCTTCAGGAAGATCGGGATATCTCGTGCGTTCGCAGTTATCACTCCGGCCAATAGTTCGCTTAGCGCCGCGCGGCCCTGCAGATCGCGCAGGCGTTCGGTGTTGGGGCTGCTGACATTGACCGTGGCGAAATCAATATGCGCGCCGCAGGTCGTCAACACGGTGGCAAAATCGGCCGCCCGGTCGGTGCTGTCCTGGTTGGCGCCAAGGTTCAGGCCGATGATGCGGCACTGCAGGCGCTGGGCCAGCCGGGCGGCAATCACATCGGCGCCGTCGTTATTGAACCCGAAACGGTTGATCGCGGCGCGATCCTCGGTCAGCCGGAACAGACGGGGTTTCGGATTGCCGGATTGTGGGCGGGGTGTCGCGGCGCCAACCTCGACAAATCCGAAACCGCAGCGGGCAAGTGGGTGCAGGGCCGTCGCGTTCTTGTCAAACCCGGCGGCAAGACCGATCGGGTTTGGCAAGGCCAGTCCCGCAACCGTGGTCGCAAGCCGGGGCGAGGTGAACGGTCCGCTGCGTGGCCCAAGACCCATCTGCAATGCCCGCAAGGCCAGCGCGTGGGCATGCTCGGGATCAACCAAGCGCAGTGCGGCTAGTCCGAGGGCCTCAAACACCTTCAAGCCAACTCGGGAAAATCGTGGACGGCGCCGGTCCAGGGCAATGGCGCGTGCCAGACGACATCGGACAGGCGCAAGGTGCGGTAAAGGTGCGGAAACAGGTCGCCGCCGCGCGAGGCTTCCCATCGCAGAGCGTCGCACAAATTTTTAGTTTCGATTGCAAGCAATTCCAGCCCCTCAACCCCGGCGAAATACAGCGCCGCCGTCGTCGGGCACTGAGCCGCAGTCGAGAAATGCACGAAACCGTCCGTCAGGTCGATCGGCGCGCCGCGGGTTTCGCCCTGCGCCTGCAATTCGACCCATTCATCGGCCCGGAAAATCTTGTAGATCAGCATGGCGACGTGATGCCCGCCACCATCTCCGGGGTCAATGGGCGGTGTCATCGCGATGTTACCGGCGTCGGGCAGTTTTCGCGGCGGAGCCTTTGACTCTGACGCCGAACGGCGCGACCATGGCCCTATCAACATCCAATCTGGAGAATGACCATGAACCGCACTGCCAAGACACTGGGGGCCCTGTTGAGCGCGACTGCGCTGGCTGGCGCGCTTGCAATGCCGCTTGCCGCAGAAACCGTGAACATCACGATCCTCGGGGTCGGCGATATTTATGACTTTGCCGGTGATGGCGATCGGGGCGGCTTTGCACGGCTGAACGCCGTGGCCAAGGCCGAACGCGCCAATAATCCGAACACGATCTATGTGATGGATGGCGACATGCTGTCGCCCTCGCTGCTGTCGGGGTTCGACAAGGGGCAGAACACCATCGACCTGACAAATCTCGAGCCGTTCGATCTGGCGGTGCCGGGCAACCACGAGTTCGATTTCGGGGTCGCCAATTTCATGGATAAGATGGCCAGATCAACCTATCCTTGGGCGGCGGTGAACATCACCAATGCCGACGGGTCGCCGATTGAAGGTCTGGGCGGCACCATGATGAAAGATGTCGGCGGCGTCATGGTGGCGCTGGTGCCGGTGGCGCAGGACACCTCGCCGCAGGTATCGTCAACCGAGGATCTGGTATTTCTCGGGACCGTCGAAACCGGCGTCGCTGCGGCCGAGGCAGCACGCGAAGCGGGTGCCGATCTTGTCGTCGGGGTGGTCCAGACCAACATGAGCAATGACCGCGAGCTGATTTCCAGCGGTGCGTTCGATGTGATCATGTCGGGCGACGATCACCAGTATGGCACTTCTTACGACGGGCGGACGGCCTATGTCGAAACCTCGATCGACGGACGGTTCCTGTCGCCGCTCGACCTCGCGGTCGAGATTGGCACCAACGACGACGGCAACCGCACCATCGACTGGACGCCGATGTTCCGCTTTATTGACACTGCTGCGGTCACGCCCGACCCCGACAGCCAGGCGATGGTCGACCAGTTCACTGCGCAACTTGACGAGAGCCTGAATGTCGAGATCGGGGCGACCACCGGCGAGCTGGACAGCCGCCGCAACGTCGTGCGGGGCGAAGAATCGGCGATGGGCAATCTGATCGCTGATGCGATCCGGGCCGCGACCGGGGCCGACGTGGCGATTGCCAACGGCGGCGGCATCCGGGCCGATCGCACCTATGATGCCGGTACGATGCTGACCCGCCGCGACATTCTCAGCGAACTGCCCTTTGGCAACGTCACGGTGCTGACCGAAATTCCGGGCAGCCAGCTGCTTGCGGCGATCGAGAACGGGGTGTCGCAGGTCGAAGACGGGGCGGGTCGATTCCCGCAGGTGTCCGGCATGGCATTTGTCTACGATCCGACTGCTCCGGCTGGTAGCAGGGTGGCCGAAATCACCGTGGGCGGTGCGCCGCTCGACCCCGACAAACTTTACCGCGTCGCCGCCAATGACTACATCCTCGGCGGGGGTGACGGTTATGGCGCTCTGGGCGGTGGCAACGTGCTCGTAAATCAGGGCAACGGCAACCTGATGGCGAATGACGTGATGGATTATGTCGTCGAAAGCGGCGGCGTCACCAGCGCAGTTGAAGGTCGGATCAAGACAGTCGGCGAATAAAAGCATCGTTTCAGTCAAGGGGGCGGTCTAACCGGCCGCCCTTTTGAATTTTCACTTGCCAATCAGTGAGGTGCCGCAGGATCGCGGCGACCGAATTAGGCAATCGGCAAGGCAGGTCCGGCAATCGCGTGGCAGCATCGGCAGCCACGCTCACATGAAGACGGATCGCAACGCGGCACTTGCGCATGAATGCGGGTGCAGCCACCCTGCGGCATGTCATCGGTGCGCGATCAATATGAGGCCTACCCCTATCCCGCACGTGATCCGGGCGACGAGGTCAAGCGCCTGATCACCGGTTCGCCGTCCAACCCTGTCGAGATGGACCATTTCATTTGGGCCGGACAGCGTGATTGGTCGCGCCCGCTGCGTGCCCTTGTGGCGGGTGGCGGCACCGGCGACGGGTTGATCCAACTGGCGCAGTTGCTGACTGACGCCGGGCGGCAATACCAGATCACCTATATCGAGCTTTCTGTCGCGGCCAAAAAGGTGGCCGAGGCCCGCGCAAGGAAACGTGGCCTGAATGGTATCACATTCCTGACCGGCGATCTGCTGGATGCCCCCGAACACGGCCTGTTCGATTACATCGACTGCTGTGGCGTCCTGCATCATCTGCCAGAGCCTGCCGCAGGGTTCGCGGCGCTGCGTGCTGCTTTGGCACCCGGCGGCGGCCTTGGGTTCATGGTGTATGCGCCGCACGGACGCAGCGGTGTCTATCCGCTGCAAGAGGCGTTCGGGGCGTTGTTTGCCGACTTGAACCCGCAGGACCGGTTGCAGGCCGCACGCGAGGTGTTTGCCCGGGTGCCTGCCGGCCATCCGTTCAAGACAAACCCGCATATCGGCGATCACGGCCAGTCGGATGCCGGGTTTTACGACCTGCTGCTGCATTCCACCGACCGGGCGTTCGACGTGACGACGCTTGTCTCGGTGATGGACCTGACCGGTTGGGATGTCCCGCAGTTCTGTATGCCTGCCCTTTATGACCTTTCCCGGCTTGCTCCTGTCCCGCCCGACCTGAATCCGGTTGCCCGCATGGCAATTGCGGAAAAGCTGCGGGGGACAATGAAGGTGCACGTGGGCTATGCCCGGCCAAAAGGGGCTAAGTGCCAGCCGGACCCGAATGACCTTACGCTTGTGCCACATCTGATGAACGTGGCGGCGTCGCAACTGGCGCAGACGGTAGCGCGGGGCAAGCCGCTGCCGCTGAATATTGGGCGCACGCAGGTTGTGCTGAAGATCGCCGCCGCCGCGGCGCCGCTGATCGCGGCCATCGACGGCAGACGGTCGCTGGCAGACATTGCGGACCACACCAAAACTGATCCACGGCGCCTTGCCGGGCTCTGGTCGCCAATGGCGCAGGCCCTGACGGGCTGGGGTGTGCTGTTATATTCGAGGCTGAACCGATAGGCTGTCTGCCGCCACCGGCGCCAGTATCCGGCAACGTCGGTGGGATTGCGACATCCGGCCAACCCTTGCCGCCGACCACGCCGCAGCGATAGGATCGGCGGATGTGTGGACGCATGGCTCTTACCCTGCCTCACGAGGCGATGTCGGCGTTGTTCGACGCGACCCCTGACAACGATCTGCCCGAGGGGCCGAACTACAACGTCTGCCCGACCGTTCAGATCGCGGTCTGCACGGCGGGCGACGGCGTTCGCCGTTTGCGCCCGATGCGCTGGGGCTTTGTGCCGCGCTGGTACAAGTCCCCGACCGATGGCCCGCTGCTGATCAACGCAAGGGCCGAAACCATCGCCGAAAAGCCAGCCTTTCGCGAGGCCTGCCGGCATCGCCGCTGTCTTGTCGCGGTGGACGGTTTCTATGAATGGCAACGCGCAAAGGGTCAGACGCCGCTGCCGTGGTTGGTCAGCCGTGTAGATGGCGCGCCGATCGTTATGGGCGGCATCTGGCAGGACTGGGACCATGGCAGCGACCGCCTGACCGGCTGCGCCATTGTCACCTGTGCGGCAAATGCGGCGATGGGCCGGATTCACGACCGGCTGCCGGTGATCCTTGAACCTGCCGACTGGCCGCTGTGGCTGGGCGAAGCGGGGAAGGGGGCCGCGGAACTGATGCGCCCGACCGGCGAGGCGACGCTGGCGTTTCGCCGGGTTTCGACAGCGGTGAATTCGAACAGGTCCAGCGGGGCTGAACTGATCGCCCCCATCGCCGAATAGCCGCGGCGCGGCGAATGAGCATTGCGGTTTGAAGTTCATCCGAGCGGGCATGGACATGCCCACCTCAAGCCGCGCCACGGCTTTTTCGGCGACAGTGGATCAACGCTGTGGATTACTCATGCAGATGGCGTGTGCGCAGTCTTCTCATCTGCCCGATTTGGCGGATCAGCTGGAGCGCCCCGGCGCTGCGTCGCAGATCCAGCATCATCCGGGCATCGGCCAGTGTCCCCCGGACCAGACCGAACTTGCGGCTTTTCGTCGGGCTGTCGACGCCAGGCCATGCGACCACGGCAAGCCGTGCGGCGGTTTCCACACAGATACGATTGAGCCACACTTCAAAACCAAAGCGCGGCAGGTCATGCAGTTCACTCAGCCGGGTTGCAATCCGGTCGCGCCGCAGAACCCGTTCACCGGAAATGTAATCCAGGCCGATCCAGTGCCAAAGGCGCGGTGCGTTGTGTCGCAAGCTGACCGACATGTCGGCCATATCGTCCAACACCGGTGTGATCAACGCTGTCAGATCGTCGCGCCCGAGGCCGACAAGATCGGAGTCGACCAGCAGCAGCCAGCGACCCTGCGCCTGCGCGATTCCGGCGGCAAGCGCACGGGTCTTGCCGACGTTTACCTTCAGACGGACCAGCCGAACATCTGCCCGCCCCGCGACCACCTCAGCCGTGTCATCGGTCGATCCGTCGTCAATGACGATCACCTCGTCAATCATCGGATGTCCGACCACAACGTCGAGCACCGCGCCGATCCGCGGGCCTTCGTCAAAGGCGGGGATGATGCATGAAAGCCGGACCGGGCAGGGCCTGTCGGTGGTCATGACGGCTGCCTCCTGTGGCTCAGGAACCAGATCCCAAGGGCGGCGATTGCGATCAGCAGAATCACGAGCGAGCCGCGCCCGATCCACGCATTGATCGCAACGTGCGCCTCGCCCAAAGCATAGCCGAGGAGCAGAAGCAAAAGCGATTTGGGGATCGTACCGGCCAAGTTGAACATGATGAAAGGCAAAAAGGCCATGCGCCCGGCACCGGCTGCAACCAGTGTCGGGAATCCCAAGGCGTGGGTCAGTTTCGCCGCAACGATTGTCCAGCCACCGGACCTGTCGAAGTGAGCCGAGACGCGGGCCAACCGGTCAGCCGTCAGCCCCAGCCGGGTTCGCCAACGCGGTGAGAGGGCGCCGATGCCCCATCGGCCGAGGCCATAGAGCAACGAGTCCCCGACCAGATCGGCGATCACGAGCACCAGCAAACTCCAGCCGAACGCCAGGTATCCCAAACGCACCAACCAGCCTGCGATGACTGTCACGATCGGGCCTTCGATCACGGCGAGTGGGAACAGCAACAGCAGTCCGTCGGTCTGGAGCAGATGTAAAAGTGTGTCTGTGGTCAATGCCATCAAGCTCTCATTCCGGCAGTTGCAGGGTGTCGGCAGCCGGGTCCATGATGGTGCCCCGCCAGGTGAAGCCCCGGGCGGCAAAAGACGCAACCCAGATCGCCGGAATCATGGCATCGCGAAGCCCCCACATCACGACATCTGCAGGGTTGGCCGGCCAGCCTGCCCGCCGCGCAAGCAGAACTTCGGCGGCGTACCACGCGACGACAAAGACCGGCAGGACAAGTGGGGCAACAGCGCCAGTCAGGATCAGACCGCTCAAGGCCAGAAAGGGCAGCAATACCCCTGACAGCGGCTCCAGAGCGAAAATCAACGGAAATCCTGCTCGCCGGACCCGCGCCCAGCGCAACTGCCGGTCCCAGACCTCGACCAGGGTGCGCTGTCCCAACGGTTGCGAGAAAGGTCGCCGCACTATGCGCACTTTGAGGCCCGCGGCGCGAACAATCTTGGTTGACGCGACATCCTCGGCGAGTTCTTGGCCAAGGGCGGCAAGGCCGCCGGCGGCATCCAGAATATCGCGGCGCCAGAACAGGACCTTGCCCTGCCCGAACCCGTTTCCCAACTGATCCGCGGCCAGTTGCCAGCGATCCTGATAGGTATTGAGGAACGCGCATTCAAGCCGCGCCCAGACGTTCGTCGCCGCGGTTCCTGCAGGCGGCGACGAGACGAGACCGGTATCGACGCGCCAGGTATCAAAAAGAGTTTGCACATAATCGCGGGGCAACAGGACGTTGCTGTCGATCATCGCGATCCAGTCGGAACGCGCGGCGCTCCAGCCCTTGACCAGATTGTTCAGTTTGGGATTGCCGGAAACGGGATCGTCGCCGACCAGAAGTTTCGACTCCACACCGGCATGTTCGGTCATCAGCTTACGCAGGACCGGAATTGTCGGGTCATCGGATCGTGCGACACAAAAGATCACCTCGTCACCCGCGGTCATCCCGTAAAACGACGTTGCCAACGTTGTCGCAAGGTCGGGGTCCAGCCCGCAGACGGGCCGCAATACGCTGATGCCGTGGCGTGGCTGCGTCGGATGGATTTGGGTCCGACCGCGAAAACGCCACATCACAAGGGCTGTTGTCAGCAGATGCAGTGCCGCAGCGACGACAACGAGTGCTGCGAGCGTGATCGCTGCGAAAGTTGCCATCACCCAGCGAGCACCGGCTCGCCCTCCAATCCAGTGCGGCCGTTCCAGCCATGCGTGGGCGATGTCGCGGGGGCCATGCCCAGCAAGCCCAACCGACCGTTGACATCTTCCACGATGGCGGAATTGCAGCCAGTCCAGTCGCCGCAATTCGCATAAATCACTCCGTGGGCGTCGTGTAGTGCCGGTTGATGAAAATGACCGCAAACGATCCCGTCATAGCCGCCAGCGCGGGCAAGATCGCTCAGCCGCTCTTCGAACCGGTCGTGTTTGCGGATGGCGGCATTGGTGCGGTTAATTGCCCGGTCGATGCCGCTCCATCGGTTCAGACCAAGCCGCTGCAGGATGGGTTTTTGCGCGGCATCGACGCCGCGTGCGACTTTTTCGATCAGGCTGCCAACGCGGGCCATGATCGGCGCGCGGACCGAAAACACATCGCAGCAGTCGCCGTGCGTCAGCAAATAGCGGCGTCCGTCGGCGGCGAGATGCGTGGCCTTGTTCACGACCTCGATGCCGCCAAAATTCGTGCCGGCATAGTTGCGGAAGAATGCGTCGTGGTTGCCCGGAATGAAGACCACCCGCGAACCCGACTGCGGCAACGCGAGAATCCGCCGCAACACCTCGTGGTGGCTGGGTGTCCAGTTCAGCGTCAGCGGATACCAATTATCGACAATGTCGCCGATCAGATAATATGTTTCTGCTGCGTGGGACTCGAGAAACCCGAGAATCTTGTCGGGATGCGCCATGCGTGTCCCCAGATGCATGTCCGACAAAAAGATGGCGCGGTGCATGACCTTGCGATGCTGCACTGCAGTGGCGGGCCCGGGTCCGGTATTCCTGTCGGCGTCCATCAGTAATTGCGGAGCCTGCACGCTGTCTGATGCCAGGCTGTCCTGCTGTGTCGACATGATTTGCTACCTTTGAATGTTCGTGTTCACGCAATCGACCTAGGTGGCGACGGTAACGTATCCATGAAACGAGTATTACAATTCCGCAATATTGCAGCACACAATCTTTGGTGTTGACAGTCATGCGTCAGGCGCATGGCGCGTTGTCCAACATGCAAGCAGACCGGGATTTCTTACAACGAATTCATGTCTGGACAATACCGGCGACAATCACGCCAGCGATCAGGGCGGCACAGGTTGACGCCCGGCACTGTGCCGGTCCGTATCCAGATGAGAGAAAAAGAATGTCAGACGTTTCGATTGCCCCGCGCAATGCCGGGATTTCAACAGAAATTGCGCCACCCAGGCATACGCTTGTGACACGGATCGTTCATGCGGGTCTGGCCGTTGCGGTCATTGTCCAACTTGGCTCCAGCCTCCTACTCAACCCCGACGACGGCGGCAACACTGCTTTTGGGGTTCACCAATACAGTGGCCTCGTGGCATTCTGTCTTGTCACTGCATTCTGGGCGCTGGCCGCGTTTCGCAAGCGCGGCACATCGTTGGGCCGGTTGTTTCCATGGTTCAGCGGACGCCGCATTGCCGCCGTCTGGTTCGATGCCCGAGCGCAACTGGTGTCGTTGGTCCAACGGCGATTGCCCGCCCATAGTGACGATGCGCCGTTTGCTCAGGCCGTTCACGGGCTGGGGCTGTCGCTGATTGCGGTGATGGCAGTGTCGGGGACCGTTTATTATTTCATCAATACGGGCGATCCGGATGCGGGCGGACTCGTCGGGTTGACGATGGGCATGCACAAGTTTTTTGCCAATCTGGTCTGGGCTTATCTCATCGGCCATGCCGGTATGGCACTGATCGCGCACTATGGCCGGGTCTTGTCGTTGGGCGAGATGTGGTCGATTCCGCCGCGGCGCCAGTAGAAATCGTTCGCGGGAAAGACGATGCGCACCCGCAATCCGGGCGTATTGTCTGCCAGCGATGGTGAAGCGCGTTGCATTTCGCAAATCGGCGCGACGAGGCAAAGACCCAGCCCGTTGCCTTGAGTGGTGCGGCTTGGTTCAAGCCGGTAAAGACGTCACCGCACGTTCTTTCGTTGGGCAGCCGGGAGCCCCGGATCGTCAGCTGCATGACGACAACCTACGAAGGCGAGGAAGCTGCAACCTTGGGTTGAATTTCTTGTGACACCGCCCAGTCTTGGAATGGCGGCACTGTTGCGGGGTCGCCAATTACGCTTTTGGCCCGATGGCTGTCGCACCATGCGAGACCGCTGCAGTATTGCCGGAAATTCAATGCGCAATCGTCAATCCGACATCAACATTTTTCAATCTCTCTCAGATATGTCACGTTGCAGGCAATCTGGCCCGGAAAGCACGCTATGAAACCTGAAGGTGTCTGTCACGTTTGCAAGGCGAGGTTTCCAAAGCGACAACTGCGCGAATTTTCAGTGGTTCGACCGGGTGTTTCAGATGCGATTTCTCTGGTCGCGCCTGGCTGGTTGCCGGGCTGCGAGATTTGCCTTGACGATCTGCGCGCCGCCCGAAGCCGTCACATCGCTGCCCTGCTCGAGGCTGAAAAGGGCGAGCTTTCGGCGCTTGATCAGCAAGTTATCGACAGCTTGGCATCCGGCGATACAATCACCCAGCAAATGACCGAAATGGTCGTCGCAGAAACCACTTTTGGCGAAAGGATGGCCGACCGGGTTGCGACGTTTGGCGGGTCCTGGGCGTTTATCATGTCGTTTGGTGCGGTGCTGGTGTGCTGGATGGCGATCAATGTCACGGGCCTGCTGCGCCGGCCGTTTGACCCTTATCCATTCATCCTGTTAAACCTCGTGCTGTCCAGCCTCGCGGCGGTGCAGGCCCCGATCATCATGATTAGCCAGCGGCGCCAAGACACCCGCGACCGCCTGCGATCCGAGAACGATTACCGGGTCAATCTGAAGGCCGAGCTGGAAATCCGGCAACTGCACGACAAGATCGACCACCAGATGGCGCGCCAATGGGAAAAGCTGGCCGAACTGCAACAAATTCAAATAGACTTGCTCGAGGATGCAGCCGGTGGCAAAAACAACAATCGCGGCTGACAAACCGACGTTGTGGCGTCGCTGGCTGTTCTGGCCGCCGTTGCGTTTTGCCCTGCCGATTGCCATTGCGGTGATCGCCTTTGTGGTGCTGCACAACCTGTCGCATGACAT
Source organism: Paracoccaceae bacterium (assembly GCA_037969545.1). Classification (GTDB taxonomy): domain Bacteria; phylum Pseudomonadota; class Alphaproteobacteria; order Rhodobacterales; family Rhodobacteraceae; genus JBBKXP01. The sequence goes on from JBBKXP010000464.1 coordinate 15,316, forward strand.
TCGTCCGCGTGATGTGGGCAGGGATCTGGCGCATTATCGCTGGGGCCAGCTTGTGCTAGCTTTTGGGGCTATGTGCGTCAGCTATCTGGCTCTGTCGTTCTATGACGTGGTGATCCTGCGCACCGTGTCAGTGGTCAGGTTGCCGATTGCCGTGCCTATGCTGACCGGGGTCAGCAGCATGGCGGTGTCGAATCTGCTTGGGTTTTCGTGGCTGACCGGGGCGGCGGTACGCTATCGGGTCTATGCGACGTTCGGTCTGGATATCGCCGATGTGGCCCGGCTGATCGCGACATCGTGGGCGGCGTATTTCGTCGGACTTTTGACCCTGCTTGGCGGGTTGTTCGTGTTTCATCCCAACGGGTTGAGCGACGTTCTGTCGCTTTCGCCGTCGATCGAATTGACGGTCGGGCTAGCGATCCTTGCCGGGATCGGTGGCCTGTTCGTCTGGCTTTGGCAGGGGGCCCGGCGGGTTGGCTTTGGTGCGATGTCGATCACCCTGCCGGGATTTCGCGATACCGCCGTGATCTCGTCGATATCGATTGTGGATCTGTTGGCAACTTCGCTGACGTTGTATGTCCTTTTGCCACCCGACCTTGCGACTAACTTTGCGTTCTTTTTCGTGGTCTTCGTGGTGGCGGTCGGATTGGGCGTGCTGAGCCATTCGCCCGGTGGACTGGGTGTCTTTGAAGCGACGCTGATCGCTGGCCTTGGTGCGTCGGGCCGGTCCGATCTGCTGGCTGCACTGGTCGCCTATCGGGTGATCTACACGCTGTTGCCGTTCGTGATTTCGGTTACCGGGCTTGGCATCGCGTGGGCGTTGACGAACCGCGACAGCGCCTCGGCCGTGTCGCGGGCGGTGTACAAGGTGACGGCACCGATTATTCCGCTGCTGGCAGCGGGGGTGGCGTTGCTGTCGGGCGCAATCCTGATCGGATCGGGCAATCTGCCGGACGACCCCGGCCGTCTGGGTTTTCTGCGCGATCTGCTGCCGCTGTCCCTGATCGAAACATCGCATTTGCTGGCCAGCGTGAACGGGCTGTTGCTGATGGTCGTTGCGCGCGGCCTTTACCGGCGGATGTGGCGGGCCTGGGT
>JBBKXP010000465.1:0-3788 GCA_037969545.1 Paracoccaceae bacterium
CGCGGTAAATCGTGGACGGCGCACGCGCCAGATTGTCGGCGATCTCTTTGACGGGTATCTTCGCCTCAAACCACTTGGCTAGCTTGCGACGTTCTTCCAGGTTCAGGTGGGGGTAGCAGAGTCCCATTGATTAACTCCATGCAATACTGTGTATTTATACAGAATTCGCACTTCATTTGTGAATCCACCACCGCATTACGGAACGTGCCTATAATCCCTCGCGACTTGTACTCTAGGAGACGTTATTTGTTAGAGGGTCGATCTAAACCGGATGGTGATAGCACTCTTCCGCGCCTCAAAAGCGAGGTTGCAGATAGGGGCAGTAGGCCACGTTCTTTGGAAAATGCGCGCCCTTGAACCAGGTTATGCCACCAACCCCCATGTAAGGGTTAGTCCGCAAGATCACTGTCTTTCGGGCCCCGAAGCCAGTCCGGAAAGTCCGCAACAGAACCCAGCCAACGAAACATCGCAACAAAACTCGGCCAACGAAACATCGCAACAAAACCCCTTATCTGATATCAATGAGCGGGCAGTCCCAGCGGGTGAGCTTTCTACCATATGCCCGCACTCATCAATGCTGGCGCTTGGACGTCGAACCGCCAAAACTGTAATTGGGTCGCCATGAAGAGTTTAACTGGAGCGCTGATTTGGCTTTTGTTCGCATCGAGCGATCTGACCGCGTCGCCCCAGTCCAACCTGATGGACCTTCTTCCACTAGCGGTCTTTGAAAGTGGTCTCGGGACGATCGAAACTGAGGAACAAAGCCAGCTTCTGCGCGACGGAGAAACCGGAACAGTTGCGGAGTTTGCTGTAACTGATGGCGGCCCGGTCGACCTGGTCTTCTATTTTGCCGATGGCATCGTTGCGCCAGAAAAGCTGATCGTGAACTTGCCTTCGTTGGGCGACGGAGCCGCACCAGTCCGCCTTGATGTTCTTGTCTCTATGGTCTCGCCGACCTCCGGCTTCCGCTCGCTCCGGACCGAAGCGATTGATGCGCTTGCCCCAAGCGTTGAGGTCGAATTTCGATCCGCCTCTGCCCGCTGGGTCATGGTTCGGTTTTATCCGGCGCAGGATGCCGTCGAAGTTGCCGTTGCGGAACTGTTGCTTCTGGGAGCGGTAGGTGCGCCCAAAACCGTCTACGAATTCGGCACGACGCCTGTTGGCGCTCTCAAGGTGGTTGAAAGCCTGTCGGAACTGACGACGGGGTCATTTGGTCTTGATGATGACGAGAGGGTTCTTTTTGAACGTGCGAGCCGCGGGTCGCTTTCCTCGGCGGATTTCGAGCAAGCAGCACTGTTGGCATCAGGTGTCAGGGAGCCGGCGCGGCGCGACGCCTACCAAAGTCAGATTGCCAAGCTGGAGGCGGATGCGCGTGAAGCTATCGATCTCAGTGCGTCTGCCGAGCAGAGCGGCGCAGATTTGCTGGACTGGCTGCACGAGACGCTTTTGAACGGAGGTTATGAAGAGGGTCAGACAAACCTCGACGGTGTGCTGGACAGAGGCGTGTTCAACTGCGTCTCGTCGGCCGTCATCTATGTGGCGTTGGCGCAACGACTGGGTTTAGACGTTCGCGCAATCGAAGTGCCGGACCACGCATTTGCGATTGTCTACGATGGCGCCGATCACATGGATGTTGAAACCACGACCAAAGGGGGCTTCAATCCGCTTCGTGATCGCGTGGATGCATTCGAAGCGCTGACGGGGTTCAACTATATCCCGCAATCCAACAAGGCGCAGCGCCGAGAGATCGACTCGGCAGGCCTGGCCGCCCTGATCTACTACAATCACGGTGTTACGGCTATCCGCGATGAGCGCTACTACGATGCTCTTTTAGCTAATTTCCGTGCGATGAGCCTTGATCCCGAATTCGATTCCGCCGTAACCAACGCGCTTGCGGCCCTCGGGGAATGGAGCGGTGTTCTTGCCGATGCGGGGCGGTGGGACGATGCCGTCAGGGTGGCGGCGGTGGGCGCCGCCCTCGCGCCTGACGATGCCGGGCTGGCCGTGCGCGAGGTCTCAATCTGGCAAAGATGGGCCATCGACGAAATAGATGCGGGCCGCGCGCAAGACGCGCTCGGCGTATTGCGGCAAGCCGATGCGATGGTACCCGATGGCGGATTCGGTGCGATGCAGGCAATGATTCTTATCCGGCCCGCCGAGACTCTGATTGATGCCAAGGACTGGGACGCTGCTTTCGCGGCGACCAACCCAGACGGGCTGGAACTTGACCCGGACGCGCTGGCCGAACTCGACGAATGGCGGCGCGGGCTTTTCCTGCGTTGGACCAATACCGAGATTTCCGCAGAGAACTACGCCTTGGCAGCCGACGTTTTGGAACGCGGCATGGACATGTACCCCGAAGATCGCCGCCTGATGCAAACGACCGCCTATCTGGCACAAGAGGGCGCGCGGGCTACGTCAACCTACGGCGAGGGCCTTACCTTTCTGTCGTCAATGATGCGCCAGTTTCCCGGCATTATGCAGATCAATGACGTCGCTGAAAGTTTCGTTGAGCGCGCAATTACAGACGGGAAAACCGCGCCGTCGCTGGAGACAGGCGTTGCGCATGTCGCCCAAGCCCTCGGACTGTTTGCCGACCCGCAAACCCGGGCGCGCCTCGGCGCGCTGGTTTATGAGGTCCATGGTCATCCGCTTATCAACGAAGGAGATTGGGAAGCGGCGGCCGCGATCTACGCCGTCGGTCGCCGCACGTTTCCCGATGATCACCTTCTGACCGCCAACGCCCGTTATCTGGTCCAGGGTTGGCAAAGAGAAGCCTTGTCGAATGGCGGTCCCGAGGCGCTGGTGGCCACGAACAGCAAGTTGCGCGAACTGTTCCCGGATTTTGCGGCACAAGACGGGTTTGGCGAGACAGAAATCAAGCGGCAGATCACCGAACTGACGGAGGCCGAGAATTTTGACGAAGCAGACGCGGTGCTCGACGGCGCGCAACTAGTTTTGTCGACGGACAGCTATGTGAACCTGGCAACCTATGTGATCAGTCGCCGCGCCAAAGTCGCGATGAATGCCGGAGATTGGGCAATGGCCGCAGAAATTTATGCCACCGGGCTATCGCGGTTTCCGGGTGACACGGTTCTTTCGCGCAATATCGCCTATATCGCTCAAGAATGGACTCGAACAGTCGAAGCTGAGGGCGGTGTCGAGGGCGTGATTTCGGCTATGCAGTCTTTAGACATATTTTTCCCTGATGACAAAGACGTAGCAAGCGCTGGCTTGACCACGCTGCGGCGCGCCGTTCTGCGAGAGATTGATGCGGATCGTCCTGGCGACGCCCGCACGCTGGTTGCAGCCGCGAGTTTGCTTCTCAGCCAAGATGACAGTCGCGCCCTCACGATAACCTTCTTCGAGGCAGCAGCGCAGCGGAAAATCGACGCTGGCGACTGGTCGGGCGCATTGGCATCCTATGTCGATGGATTGGCAATTCATCCCGATGCCAGAGAGTTGTCGCGGAACATCAGCTACGTCATTCAGGAGTGGACCGCGGACGCGCTTAGAAATGGCGGCCCCAATGGATTTGTCACGGCGGCGGGCGAGGTGCAGTCAATGCTGTCGGATCATCCGTCATCTGACAATGTTCTTGAAAGCGTATTGGCGGGCGCCGTCGAGCTGCAGTTGGCCGGCGGAGATGTCGAAGGTGCGATTTCGCTGATTGATGACGTGTCACAGGTTCTGAGTTCGGACTCTCTCGAGAATCTGAAGGTCTTCATTTACGACCACTGGGCCCGATCCGTCGGTGAAACGGGCGATTGGGCAGGAGCCGCGGCGAT
>JBBKXP010000466.1:0-5796 GCA_037969545.1 Paracoccaceae bacterium
CCGCTGAACCCGGAAAACTGGCCGCTGGGATTAACTGCCTTGTGGAAGGGCTCCAAGGCGATCTGGGTTGAAGCCAAGGCCGGCTATATGACCGACATGCGCAACGGTTCATTCAAAACGAACCTGCCGCGGGCGCTGTTATTGTTGGCGCTGGCGCTTGTCCTGCTGCTGCGTGGCCGGATATGGGCGATGCAGTTACAGTCCTGGATCGTACACCGCGGTGGGCGTGGCGTCGGGGTATGGCGGTTCATCTTGTCGCTGCTGCAGATCGTGGTTCCGTTGGCCGGCCTGCAGACCCTGTCCGCCGGCCTGTTGGCGCTGTCGATCGCCGGCTTTCGTGGCACCACGGTGATTGAAGTGCTACCTGCAGCGGGCCTGTTCCTGATCACCGGGCGCTGGCTGTCGGTGCATTTCTTTCCTGCCCACGACGACGATGGCGGTCCGCTGGCACTGACAGTGTCACAGCGCCGAAAGGGGCGGCGGATCGTGTTCGGGTTGGGCAGCACTCTGATGCTGGGCACCCTGTTGCTGACACTGATCGGATCGGGCGACAGTTCGGCGGCGGTCGCGGCAGTGGTCGTGTTGCCGATCCAGTTCTTGACCTGCTATTTCCTGTTCCGCCTTGGTCGCCTGATGCAGCGCCATGCCCATAACGGCGGGGTCCAGCACCCCTACCGTGACCGTATTCTGGGCGTGCTGGGCCGGGGCGCGATGCTGGTGGCACTGGCAGCACCAGTGTTGGCCATGGCGGGCTACGCCAACGCCGCCGAACGTATTCTGGGACCGTCGATCGTCACGCTGGCCCTGCTGGGCGTGCTGGTTTTGCTGCAAAGGCTGGTGTTTGACACCTACAGCATGTTCTCGGATACGCCGGACCATGGTCGCGAGGCCCTGGCCCCGATGCTGATCGGGTTCGTCCTGCTGCTGGGCGCCTTGCCGTTTCTGGCGCTGATCTGGGGCGCACGTACAGCCGATCTGGCGGAACTCTGGACCCGGTTTCGCGAAGGTTTTGCGATGGGTGAAACCCGCATCTCGCCCACGGATTTCCTGACATTCGCCATCATCTTCACTTTCGGCTACATGCTGACGCGGTTGGTTCAAGGGGTGCTGCGCAGCACGGTCTTGCCCAAGACCCGGATCGACGCGGGCGGACAAACGGCGCTGGTCTCGGGCCTGGGGTATGTCGGGATTTTTCTCGCGACGCTGGCGGCGATCACCGGCGCCGGCATCAACCTGTCCAGTCTCGCCATCGTCGCTGGTGCCCTGTCGGTCGGGATCGGGTTCGGGTTGCAAAACATCGTGTCAAACTTCGTCTCGGGCATCATCCTGCTGATCGAACGCCCGATCTCGCAGGGCGACTGGATCGAGGTCGGCAACCAGATGGGGTTTGTCCGCGACATTTCCGTCCGTTCGACCCGGATCGAGACCTTCGACCGCACCGACGTCATCATTCCCACCGCCGATCTGGTCAGCGGCCAGGTGATCAACTGGACGCGGGGCAATTCGGTGGGTCGGGTGATCGTCGCCGTCGGGGTGGCCTATGGCAGCGACGTCGAAAAGGTGTCCGGCATCCTGCGCGAGATTGCCGAGGCGCATCCGATGGTCCTCCTGTCGCCGCCGCCGAACGTGTTTTTTCAGGCGTTCGGCGCGGACTCGCTGAACTTCGAGATTCGGGCGATCCTGCGCGATGTCTTGTTCGTGACGCAGACCAAATCGGAACTGAACACCGAAATCGCCCGCCGCTTTGCCGCCGAGGGCATCGAGATTCCGTTTCAGCAGCGCGACATCTGGCTGCGCAACCCCGAGGTGCTGCAGCCCAAACCCGCTCCGAAATCCGATGAGGACCCGACGACCGCATGACCGTTCTGCAATTTCGTGACGACGCCTTTCTGCATGCTGCCCCCGCCAGCGTGACCGGGTTTACCGGCGAAGGCGGGATCGTGTTGGACTGAACCAACTTTTATCCGACGTCCGGCGGCCAGCTCGGGGACAGCGGACGGCTTGTCTGGGACTGTGCCGAGATCGCCTTTGCGACGGCGCTCAAAGGGCTGTGGAGCCATGTCGTGCTGGTTCCCGCAGAACCGCCGGGTGACACGGCTGTTGAGCCGGGTCTGGTTGGCTGCTAGGTTTTTCACAAAGTAGTTTGCTGGGGCACGGCATGCGCATATTTCTGGCCGGTTTGGGGCTTTCTCTTGTGGCGCTGTCCGGGCCGGTCCGGGCCGCTGACGACCCCTACCGCGACTGCGTCAAGAACGAACGCGCGATGGTCGAAACCGCGGTGCGAAACGCCAAAAATATCGCGCTGGCTGCCGCCGTTTCCATCGATGACAGTGATGTCTATGGCCGCTGGTTTGGCAAGTATACCTCGGATAATGCCGAGCGGGTCCGCGCCACGCTCAAGGCGGTTTATACAGCCATACGTTCGGGTGCAGTCACCACCATATGCGAACCCGTGCGCGAAGGCGACTGCGACCCCGGCACCTATGCCTACGTCGAACCAAACGCCCCCTATCTGCTACACATCTGCCCGCCATTCTTTGAATTGCCATCGATGAAAGGCCTGCGCCCGGGCGAGGCGACAAGCGACAATGGCACCCGGGAAGGCACGGTCATTCACGAGATCAGTCACTTCAACATCGTCGGGCGAACCCAGGACAATTGTTACTCGCGTCACTACTGCGCCAATCTGGCTGACCGCGATGCCCATGCGGTGGTCCGCAATGCAGACAGCTATCAATACTACACCGAAGATATCACCCTGTTCAAACCCGTGCCCGACATCGCGGCCGATCGATAGCCAACGGTTCTACAGCGGCTCATCGAGTTGCGCCTCGGTCTCGGGAAGGCCTTCGCGTGACAGCAGGATGGCCAGCGGCCGCAGCGTCGGCACGTGGCTGCAAACGACCAGCAACATCACCATGATCGGCACCGACAGGAACATCCCCGGGATGCCCCAGACCGCGCCCCAAAAGGCCAGACTGATGATGATGCCAAAGGACGAGAGGCGCAGGGCACGACCCATCAGCCAGGGGTCGATGATGTTGCCATTGACGAACTGTATCGCGCCGCAGATCAGAAAGATCGCCGTAGTAAGCGTGGGATCGCCGAGCTGCACATGCGCAACCAGGGCGACGAGACCGGTTGCCACGATCGACCCGACGTTGGGAATGAAGTTGAGCACGAACGTGACCACGCCAATGGCGACGGCCAACTGCAGCCCAAATGCTTCGGCAACGGCAAAGACCATGGCACCGGTGATTGCGCTGACCAGAGTCTTGACCAGCAGATAGTAGTTCACCCGGTGGATGATCGACCTGATGATCTTGCCCACCCGTTCGGCATGCTCGTCATTGCCGAAAAAGTTGGTGAGCTTGGTGGAAAACCAGATTCGCTCGGCGAACAGGAACCCGACAAACAGGATCACCAGCACGGTACCTTGGGTCAGGCTGCCGGCCTGCCCGGCGATGGTGCGCATATAGCCCGAGACCTCGACCGATTTCAGGGCGTTGTAAATGGCCAGTTCGGCGTTGTCGCCCATAAAGCTGAACAGCGACGCGATCGCCCGTGGTGCCGAGGCGGCATAGGACAACGTGGTCACGAGCACGGTGTTGATCTGCGCAAGGATGATCGAGCTGAGCGTCAGCAGTGCCGCCGAAATCAACAGAAGTGCCGCCAGCGACGCCAGCCAGTTCGGGATCCTGAAGGGCCCGATCCGCAGCCGCCCGATGTAGTTGATCACATCCGACGTGAGCGAGAACAGAATGATCGCGGTCGCCAGCGAGATCAACAGGAACCGCGCCTGCACCAGCAGGAACAGTACAACCGCAAAGGCGATGATCAGCAGGGCCGCGGTTTGCAGGCGGCGATGCTCGCTGACATCGGCGGGACGCTTATTTGTCAGATCGGTCGGGCGGGCATGAGGAAGGGTTTGGTTCATCGGCGCGGGATTCCCTGGGAACCGGCCAACTATGTCGCGTCTTGGCGGCGCTGACAACGGCCTGCCGCATCCCGATCGGCAGGTCTTGCAATCGGGCAGCGGTTGCGGCTAAACCCCGGCCGACGGAGCGGTGGCCGAGTGGTCGAAGGCGCACGCCTGGAAAGTGTGTAGGCGGGTGACCGTCTCGAGGGTTCGAATCCCTCTCGCTCCGCCACAAACCATTCGCGAACCCGAGACGAGGTCCCTGTGAGGGCCTTTTTTCTTTTATGGTTCAAAGGGGTTTAGCGGAGCAATCCGACTTTCGGAGACTGGCCGTGGGCCCGAAATCGGTCTCTGAACGTCACGCATCTCCTTTCACCCGCCCTTCACTCAAATCGAGACGCATTCAAAACTGTTCGTTTTTTCAGGTGCTTGCCAAAAATGGATTGCGCAGCAGTTGAGGTGGGTTCGACCGCTATCGAAACGAACAGAGACATCCCCGGATATCGAACTGTGGGCTATGTCGAGCGGGAAACCTACGCCGCGGCCACTCTCGAGGCGCGGATGGAAGACGCGTCCCTGGATTGGGCTGTTGTCTGGGACGACGTTGCCAGCTTCGACAGCCGCCCGTGGCGCAATGCTGTGGACATCATCACTGCGGGATATCCGTGCCAGCCGTTCTCGGTGGCAGGCAAACGCCGGGGCGCGGACGACCCGCGCCACCTCTGGCCGCATGTCGCCCGCATCATCGGCGAGGTCGAACCGACCTTCGTCTTCCTCGAGAATGTCGCCCATCATCTCCGCCTCGGATTCCCGGAAGTCGCCAGCGGACTGGTCGGCATGGGCTACCGCCTTGCGGCAGGCCTCTTTACGGCGGCGGAAGTCGGTGCGCCCCACAAGCGCGAGCGGCTCTTCATCTTCGCCATTCGCGAGGGGAAGCGCAATGCGGTGATATTCTGCCGGACGGTGCCCGGAAGCAGCGAGGGTAAGGAGCCCGATGAGCCGGGCCAAGCGTATGGGGGATGGAGCATATCTGACAAAATGGAATTTCCCCGGTTTGATGGACGGTTATGGGCTTGGAGATTCCAGCCTTTCAGCGGCGGTCCTTTCGGAGTTGATCGGTGACTTATACCCCAAGGCCGAATAGCGGCGAGAAGCATTGTACCATCCTTCGATGAACTCGAAGCAGGCGACGCGCGCCTCGGCCTTGGTTGCGAATTTGCGGCGATCCAGCAGCTCGCATTCGAGCGTGGCGAAGAAGCTTTCGCACATTGCATTGTCGTAACAATCGCCGGCCGACCCCATGGACGGACGCGACAAAGGCATTCAAAAACAAAGAGAAAAGATCAAACGAAAGTCGCTCGAAACGCGACGCCTGCATCACCACCAGCGCGCCGCATAATGCAACCAACCAGATGAGCCAAACTCTCTCTTGGTTTAGGACGCCATCGGTGCCAAAAACCCTGACGACGGACAATATCGGTTTGCCCGCAACCCCGCCCCGAAATGTGGTTCAAGGCTGTGGAATCAGAACGGCACCGCGTTGGGAATCCCCAGCGCGATTCACACCGGAAGAGAAGAGCTCTAACGCGTCTCTGCCCTTCTTTTTGGCACTTGCCGGCTGGTTGCCTCGGCGCACATCACGGTCTGTCACGGTCAGGCCCGTCAGATCCGGCGCGAGCCGCTTAGCTGCCATGCATTGCGAAACTGGCCAGCGATGCCTGTTGCGGCGCGATCACCCGGAACCTTTCGCGCACCCCGACCAGTTCCAGCGCGCGGGTCACCACCAGCAGCGTGTTGTCGTCCTGATCCACGCACATCTCGCGCATCTGGGCGATCTCGCGCGCCGCCACCGGATCGGCGGCGGCGCGGTCCGGCGC
>JBBKXP010000467.1:0-2861 GCA_037969545.1 Paracoccaceae bacterium
GTCTTCTCACCGGCGATCACGCTGTCGCCCACTTCGAGCCGCTGCGGCGCGATGATATAGGCAAGCTCGTCATCGGCATATTTGATGAGCGCGATAAAGGCCGACCGGTTGGGATCATATTCGATCCGCTCGACCGTCGCCTCGACGTCCCATTTGCGCCGCTTGAAATCGACCTTGCGGTATTTTTGCTTGTGCCCGCCGCCGATACCGCGCGAGGTGACATGGCCCATGTTGTTGCGGCCACCGGTCTTGCGCTTGCCTTCGACGAGCGCCTTGATCGGACCGCCCTTCCACAGGCCGGACTTGTCGACAATGACGAGGTGGCGCCGGCCAGGGCTCGTCGGTTTGGCTTTTTTGAGTGCCATCGTTAGATCCCTGTCGTCACGTCGATGGAGTCACCCTCGGCGAGGGTGACAATCGCTTTTTTGACATCCGAACGCTTGTAGGGACGACCCTTCCAGCGCTTCGACTTGCCTTTTTGGTTGAGCGTGTTGACGCCCGTTACCTTGACGTCGAACAGCGCCTCGACGGCCGCCTTGATCTCCGGCTTGGTCGCCTGTTTGGCGACCCGGAAGACCACCGCGCCGTGCTCGCCGAGCAGCGTCGATTTTTCGGTGATGTGCGGCCCCTGGATGACATCGTAATGCGCCAGGGAAATGGCCGCTTCCTTCTTTTTAGCCATTGAAACGGGCCTCCAGCTTTTCCACCGCGGCGCGGGTCAGGACCAGCGTCTCATGGTTGAGGATGTCGTACACATTGGCGCCCATCGCGGGCATCACATCGACACCGACGATGTTGCCGGCCGCCTTACGGAAGCCGTCATTGACCGCCTCGCCGTCGATGAACAGCGCCGTGCGACCGAAACCGAGCTTGTCGAAATGACCCTTGAGCGCCTTGGTCTTGGCGTCTTTGAGATCGAAATTATCGATGATGATCAGCTGTTCGGACTTGGCCTTGTCGCTCAGCGCCATCTTCAGGCCGAGCGCGCGGACCTTCTTGTTGAGCGACGGATTGAAGTCGCGCTTGCGGGCGCCATGCGCCTTGCCGCCGCCGATAAAGATCGGCGCGCGGCGATCGCCATGACGGGCGGTGCCGCCGCCTTTTTGCTTGCCGTATTTCTTGCCGGTGCGCGCGACGTCAGCACGTTCACGCGTCGGGCGCGCGGTCGCCCGGCGCTTTTCGAGTTGCCAGTTGATCACGCGGTGCAGGATATCGGCGCGCGGATCGACACCGAACACATCGTCGCTGAGCTCGATATCGGCCTTGGCGCCGGTGGCATTCTTTCCGTCGAGGGTTTTGACCTTGAACTTCACGGCTTAGCCCTCCTTCTTCGGTTCGTCCGAGGCAGCGTCGCCATCGGGGTTCTCGATCTTTTGAGCGTCGGAGCGCGTGTCCTCGCCCTCGGCAGCCTTGGCCGCTTCGAGTTCGGCAGCAGCAGCGGCTATCTCGGCGTCGGTCGGGCCGGTCACGGCCTCATGCTCGGCCGCGCTCTCGACCATGCCGGCCGGGGCCTCGACATGCTCGACCTCATCGGCGTTGCGGCGCAGCGCGCCGGGGAACGGCGCGCTCTCGGGCATCGGCACTTTGACGGCGTCGTTGACGAGCAGCCAGGCGCCCTTGTGCCCGGGCACCGAACCCTTGACGAAGATCAGCCCGCGCGATGCGTCGGTGCGGACGATTTCGAGATTTTGCTGGGTGCGCTGACGGTCGCCCATATGGCCGGCCATCTTCTTGTTCTTGAAAACCTTGCCCGGATCCTGTCGCTGACCGGTCGAACCGTGCGAACGGTGCGAGATCGAAACGCCATGGGTGGCGCGCAGGCCCTTGAAGCCGTGCCGTTTCATCGCGCCGGCAAAACCCTTGCCCTGCGTCTGGCCGGTGATGTCGACGAGCTGGCCGGCGATGAAATGATCGGCAGTCATCGTCGCGCCAACCGGCAGCAGCGCGTCTTCGGAGACCCGGAATTCGGCGACGCGCGCCTTGGGCTCGACTTCGCTCTTGCCGAAATGGCCGCGCACCGGCTTGGAAATATTCTTGGGCTTGGCGGCGCCCGCGCCGAGCTGGACGGCGGTATAGCCGTCGCGCTCGGTCTCGCGCACCGAAACGACCTGGACGCCGTCCATCAGCAGGACGGTTACCGGCACGTGCCGACCGTCCGCCTGAAACAAGCGGGTCATGCCCATTTTCTTTGCGATAACGCCGCTGCGCATCGTACTTCCTCCACAACAGAGGCCCGCCGGGTGATCCGACGGGCATGCCAGCCCAAATTGTCGTACGCGCCCCGTCCGGGCTGAAGTCTTGCAAGGCAAATGCCCTGCAAAAAGACGGGGGACGCAGCCCACGGCCGAAACCGTGCGGTATCCCGCTGTCCCCGCCGAGGCGGGAACTCTACTCGCTAGGCGAGTTTGATCTCAACATCGACGCCAGCCGCCAGATCGAGCTTCATCAGCGCATCGACGGTCTGCGGCGTCGGCTGCACGATATCGAGCAGCCTTTTATACGTGCGAACCTCGAACTGCTCGCGCGACTTTTTGTCGACGTGCGGTCCGCGGTTGACGGTGAATTTCTCAATCCTCGTCGGCATCGGAATGGGACCGCGAATAAGCGCGCCGGTGCGGCGTGCCGTGTCGGCGATGTCGCCGGTTGCCTGATCGAGCACGCGATGATCGAATGCTTTCAGGCGAATACGGATATTCTGCGTTTCCATGTCCAACTACCGATGAGAAAGAGCCAATCCGACCGGAGCCGGGCCACTTCAATTCACTAAAAATAAAACAAGCCGCCCGATTCCCCTCGGGGAGTCGGGCGGCTTGTTTTATTTTTAGTGAATTGAAGTGGCCCGGCTCCGGTCGGATTGGCTC
>JBBKXP010000468.1:0-3705 GCA_037969545.1 Paracoccaceae bacterium
ATTCCAGAGCGAATTTATCAAGGCGCGCACGGCCGGATAATGGGTGAACGCCACAAGAAACGAACACGGCAAGACCAGCAGTACGAACCCAAGGCCTAAAGGCAAACGCTTGTTCATGACGTTCCAATCCTCTTCATCGGGAGTTGCCTGCGCACACGCAGCGAGGCGCGCGCGCAGGTCAGCACTTGTGGCCCGGAGACCGCAGCATGCCCTACCTGTAGTCGCTCAGAACGCTGTCGGCGCCTTCCTGGGCCTTGACCAATGCCTCTGCCGCAGTGCTGCCACCGGTCACCACGCTTTCAATCGCATCCACCAGATATTGCGTAACCTTTGCACGCTGGAAGGTCGCGAATTCGCGATAGGCATAGGGCAGTTGCTCAAGTGCGACGAGCGCCTGAGGCAGGGTCTCAGCATAGGCCTTCATCTCGGGTGTTTCCCAAGTGTCCGGACGCGGTGCAACATATCCTGTGGCAATGCTCCAGCTCGCGGCGTTCTCGGGCGCGGTCATGAACTTGATGAAGTCCAGCGCTGCTGCTTGCTCTTCGTCGGTGGTCTCCTTGAAGATGTAGAAGTTGCCGCCGCCAAGCGGTGCGCCAGGGCCGTCACCGCCGGGAAGGAAGGCGGTGCCCCAGTCGAATTCCGCATTATCATTGACGAACGCGAGGTTGCCGGTAGAGGTCCACATCGAGGCTGTCTGACCTTCGATGAACGCTTTCGGCGTATCCCCCCAGGAGATGCCTCCCGATTGCATCACACCTTCTTCGGACAGCTTCAGAAGGAACTCCAGCGCCGCGTTCGTTGCGGGCGTATCGAACCGCGCTTCGGTACCCGTTTCGGTGGAAAGCACATCCCCCTTCGAAACCACAAGCCCGCCGAACAGCCATGCTCCACCAAGCCCCAAAGTCGGAATCCGGGTACCCCATTGGGTGACGTTTCCATTGTCATCCTTCACGACCAGCTTCTTGCCCATTTCGATCATCTCGTCCCAGGTGCTGGGCGGCGTTTCCGGATCAAGACCCGCTGCGCGGAAGGCATCCTTGTTGTAGTACAGCACCGGCGTCGAGCGCTGGAACGGGATGCTGTATACTTTGCCTTCAAACTGCGCATCCGACATGAACGCCGGGTAGAAACCATCCATCCAGGCCTTGTCTTCGGCTGAAGTGGCAATGTCGGAGATCGGAAGTATAACGTCCTCCTCAACCAGCGTGAACAGATCGATTGAAAGCAGGACGGCCACCTGCGGAGGATCCCCCGCTTGGGCCGCCGTTAGCGCCTTCGTCGTCGTTTCCTCATAATTGCCGGCATAGACGGCTTTCACGGTGTGCTGCGGGTTCTGGGCCGCCCATGCGGCGGTCAGTTCCTCGATCGTTGCAACCGCAGGTGCGTTTACGCCAACCGGGAAATAGAATTCCAGATCAGCCGCTTGCACGCTGGCTGCACCAGTCGAGATCATGGCCCCCAGGACCAAAGGCATCGCCGAAGCGCATTTCAGTCTTATCATTTGTATCTCCTCCCTGTTTATGAAATGGGATCCTCCCGATCCCGGTATTTCAGCGAACGAGTGTGATCGCCTTTCCGTCGCTTTTCGAAAAAACATGCGTCGCGTCGTGGTCCCAGCCGACGGTGATTTCCTCGCCCTCTGCAGGGACAGTGCCGCCCGGATATGACACCACCATGGACGTGCCTGCATTTGTCCGCAGATGAATCAGGAAAACCTTTCCTTCATATTCGACGCTTTGAACCCGCGCCTTGACCTGGAAATCACGCCCCTCAGCAGGGAAGGTCAGGCTTTCCGGTCGAATTCCGAACTGGCACCCGGCGATTTTGTGGCCTCCGGCGACCTTGAAATCGGCTGGAAAGGTTACTTCCGACGCGTCCAGAATGTTTGTCGGTGGCGTTCCGATGAAGGTAGCGGAGAAGGTATTGGCAGGATGCTCGTAAAGTTCTTTTGGCGTCCCAACTTGGGCGACGACACCCGCATTCATCAGCACGACGCGATCCGACATCGACAATGCCTCGCTCTGATCATGCGTCACGTAGACGATTGTGATCCCCAGCCTTTTGTTGAGTGAGCGGATTTCGCTGCGGATCTCGACCCGCAGCTTGGCGTCAAGGTTCGACAGTGGCTCGTCCATCAAGACCAGAGGACGCCCCGAGACCAGGACCCGCGCCAGCGCGACGCGCTGCTGCTGGCCACCCGACAATTGCCCGGGCTTGCGGTCCAGCAAATTGCCAAGCGCCATCAGTTCGGCCACCCGGTCGACGGTTTTCTTTTTTTCAGCCGCCGGAACCTTGCGGATCTTCAACCCGTACGAAATGTTCTCTTCGATCGTCATGTGCGGGAACAGCGCGTAGTTCTGAAACACCATGCCGAGGTTACGTTCTGCGGCGGGTTTGCCCGCCACATCCGCGCCGTCAATCAGGATCTGTCCGCCGCTGACTTCGTCAAGCCCGCAGATCAACCGCAACAACGTGCTTTTGCCACATCCGGACGGCCCGAGAAGTGTCAGGAATCCGCCGGATTCGATGCCAAAATTTACATCCGACAGGACCTCGACCGCCCCCCAGCTTTTCCGAAGGTTCTTGACCTCGATGGATACACCGCTCTCGCTCATGCCAGTATTACCTCGATGTTTGCACCCTTGAGTCGGACATGGCTGTCTTCATCAAGACCCGTGTCCGTGATGATGCAGTTCAACTGATCGAAACCAGCCGTGTGTACGAAACCATTCGCCGACACCTTGTGGTGGTGGGCCACGACGATGTTGCGCCGGGATGAAGCGATCGCCTCTTTCTGAATTTGGCTATAGGCCTCGTCCGCGATCGAGATCGACCGGCGCGCGATGTCGATGGCTGAACAGCAAAGGAAGGCCACGTCGAAGGACAGAGACCGCAGTGCCGCAATCGCCAGTGTGCCGGTAAAGGAATCGTTGGTGTCCCGGTAGGCGCCGCCGATCAGGTAGAAATGCCGGATGTCCTGCTCCATCAGCAGGGTCGCGATCCCGAGACTGGTCGTCACGTAGTGGCAGTCGGGCTTGAGATGGGCATTCATCGCGACCGCGAGGGCTGTGGTCCCTGCATCAAGATATACGACACCCTCGTCAGCGAGCATTTCGATGGCCGCCCGCCCGATCCGTTTCTTTTCCTCGTATCCGACGGACTTGCGTTCCTCGTTGGAAAGATCAGCAAGGATGCTAGAATTGATCATCACGCCGCCATGCGTCCGCGTCACGACACCAAGCTGGCCAAGCTCTTTCAGGTCCCGTCGGATCGTAACGTCCGAGACTCCGAATTCTTCGGATAGGTCCTTGACGCCAACCGAACCACGCTCTCCGACAATCTCGGCGATCCTCCGCCGCCGAACCCCTGCCAGATCAAAGTTGTCGTTCATTGAACAAATCCGAGTGAAAGTGACCGCTTGCCGTTTTTCAAATCGCTCACCCTCCCAAGTGTTCAAATACGATCATATTTGTATGATCACTTTCGGTCAACTGTGTTCTTTTGTGATTGATTTATGGGTGTCCAAAAGGGTCGAACACGCGAAAGACCTGATCGGCGACTGCCACAAAGATCAACCGAGCGCCCCGCTGAAACGCGCGCGTTGGGGGGAGTCTGAGGCGCGGCAGGCCCGCTCGCTTCAATCAGGAAAATGCGGTGCAATCTACTCCAAAGCGCTTTCCGCCAGCCGCCGGTAGGTGGTGATCT
>JBBKXP010000469.1:0-6088 GCA_037969545.1 Paracoccaceae bacterium
ACGGCACCGAATCGGCGCGCGGTCCCAGATCGCCCGGCCAGTTGAACAGCCGGTCGGTCAGGGGCGTGCCGGGTTGCAGGCGGTCGGCCAGCAGTGTCAGCAGCCGCGCCATGAAGGGCGAGCCGAGGACGGCGCAACTGCCCGCCTGATCACGCAGGGCGCGGCGCAAGCGGTCGGTCACTTGAACCGGTCCATCAGTTTTTGCAGCGGGTTGCGGGTGTCCGCGGCGGGCGGTGTTTCAGGCACTGGCGCGGGCGTTCTTGTGGTTTCCGACGCACGGGGCGGCACGGTGCGCAATGCGACCGCGCTCATGAATTTGTCGCCGGCTCCGCGTGCCAGATCGTCCGCCCCCTCGCTGATGCCGCGCAACAAGTCGTCAAGCCAATCCTGATCGGCTTTGGCGAAATCGTGCAGGACGTAGGCGGCGACCCGGTCCTTGTGCCCCGGATGGCCGATGCCCAGACGCACGCGGGCATAGGCGTCGCCGATATGGCCGTGGATCGAGCGCAGACCGTTGTGCCCGGCATGGCCACCGCCGGTTTTCAGGCGGCATTTGCCCGGGACAAGATCAAGCTCGTCATGAAACACGATCAGGTCGGCGGGGCTCAGCTTGTAGAACTGCAGTGCCGCATTCACCGACTGACCCGACAGGTTCATGAATGTTTCGGGTTTCAGCAGCAGGGCCTTGTCGTCGCCCAGCCGCCCTTCGGCCAGTTGCCCCTGAAATTTCGCGCGCCAGGGGCCAAACCCGTGATCGGCGGCGATCCGGTCGACGGCCATATAGCCGATGTTGTGGCGGTTGCCGCTGTACTTTGCGCCCGGATTGCCCAGACCGACGATCAGTTTCATGGGATCAACCTAAACACCCGCCCGGCGGGATGCCAGACATGCCAACGGGGCCCGAAGGCCCCGCGCATGGGTTTTGCAATCCGGCGGTGCGGTTTACTTGTCGTCGTCGCCTTCTGCGTCGTCTTCGCCAACAACGGCAACCTCGTCTGCTTCGACGTCGTCGTCTTCGTCATCGTCGGCCAGCATCACGGTCGGTGCCGAAATATTGGCGATGACGAAATCACGGTCGATCACCGGCTTGACGCCCTGCGGCAGGTCCACCATCGAAATCGTGGCCACATCGCCAAAGTCCATCCCCGTCAGGTCGACGACGATATGTTCGGGAATGTGGTTGGCCTGCACGTTGAATTCGATCTCGGCGCGGATCACCACCAGAACGCCGCCCTTTTTCAGACCGGGGCATTCTTCGTGGTTGATGAATTCGACCGGCAGGAACATGTCGACCCGGCTGGTCGCCTTGAGGCGCATAAAGTCGATGTGGATCGGCAGGTCCTTGACCACGTCGCGCTGCACGGTCCGGCAGATGACGCGCTGGTCGTCTTCGCCCTTGACCTTGAGGTTGAACAGGGTGGCAAGGAAACGGCCCTTGCGCAGGCGGGTGAGTAGGTAGTCGAAGGGAATGTTGATGGGCAGCGGATCATGTCCGCCACCATAAACAATGCCAGGTACGTCGCCACTGCGGCGAGCTTGACGGGCGGCCCCCTTGCCTGTCCCCGTCCGTACCGTGGCGTGCAGTTCAGGGAACTTGCTGGCCATTGGTTCGTCCTTTGTCTGTGTGACCGCCCTCCAAGGGTGTGCAGCCAGATGAAGCCGTGCCTATAGGGGGCTTTGCCGTGCATGAAAAGGGGCAAACGCACCAAAACGGCACGATCCGCCGAACCTGGCAGGATCGGTGGCTCTGCCTTGCCCCTTCTCTTGGCCAAAAATACTCCGGGGAGTTTGAGGGGCAGCGCCCGACATCCTTGCGGCAAGAGAATCCCTCTTGCCTTGGCCGATCCGGGCTGGCAACCCGTACCCATGTCCATTCTGAGCGCCCTTTCCGTGTCCCGCCGTCCCGCTGCGGGTTTCGTCATCGTCGGCCTTTATTGGGGGGCTTTCGCGGCTTTCGTGCCGGTGATCAAGGCGCAGTTGAACGCCAGCGACGGGCTGTTCGGCCTCTTGATGCTGGGGCAGGCGTTCGGCCTGCTGACGGCGATGTGGCTGGCGCCTCGTCTTGATCGTGCGGCAGGCGCGCGGGGAATGCAGATCGCGGCCTTGCTGCTGGCGACGGTCTGGCTGGTGCCGGGGCAGGTGACGATGCCGCTGCTCTTTGTTGCCATGATGGTGCTGGTCGGTCTGTCGTCGGGTCTGCTAGACGTGACGATGAACGCGCGGGTGAGCGAGCTTGAGGCGATCCATTCCCGATCCCTGATGAACGCCAATCACGCTATGTTTTCCGTCGGCTATGCCTTGTCGGCTGTTGCGACGGGTGCCGCGCGCGAGGCGGGCCTTGCCCCGGTGCATGTCTTTGGTGGGTTGTTTATTCTGACAATCCTGCTGGTGCCGTTCCTTCGCACGGATGTCACATCGGTCGCTGCCGAAGATGGCCCGGCGCCGCGCTATCCGCTTTGGCCGATCCTGATCTGCGGCGGCATCGTTCTTTCGGCCTTCATGTCCGAGGCGACGGTCGAGGCCTGGTCGGCCCTGCATGTCGAACGCACCCTTGGCGGCGGTGCGGCCGAGGGGGCACTTGGCCCGGCGATGCTGGGCCTGACGATGGCCTTCGGGCGGTTCAGCGGGCAGGTCGTGGCGGAACGCTTGCGCGAGGTGACTGTGGTCTACTGGGCATCGTCGATCGCCGCCTGCGGTGCCGTCATCGCCGCATGGGCGCCGACGCCGCTGGTTGCCTATGTGGGTTTCGGCACTCTGGGGCTCGGCGTGTCGGTCATCGGCCCGATGGGCCTCGCACTGGTCGGCAAGCTGGTGCCGCCGCACCTGCGCACCGAAGCGATCAGCCGCGCCGCCGTTATGGGCTTTTCGGGGTTCTTTTTCGCGCCGATGCTGATGGGGCTGGTCAGCCAGGCGTTCGGCCTGCGCGTCGCATTTTCCTGCGTTTCCCTGTTGCTGCTCTCGGCGATTCCGCTGGCGATCCTTGCCGGCCGTCAGCCGGTCTGGCGCAGCCAGCGGCAAGCATAGGGCGGCAGCGGGATCTTGTCGTCGACCAGCGTCGGGGCCAAGCCAGTCAGCAGGTCGCGCCAGCCGGTCGAGGGATCAAGGTTCAGCACCCAGGGCGAGATTGCCTGCGGTGCATCAGTGAAGTTGATCACCACCGTCACCGTCCGGTCATCCCCCAGTCGCTGAAACACGAACAGCGCCGGGTCGCCCATGTCGACGATCCGTGTCGGCACATCCGAGGCCAGTTGCGGGGTTTCCTTGCGCACCCGCAGGATATGCCGGACCCCGGCGTGGATTATCGCCGCCGGGGTGTCGCCTTGCGGGATCGTGTCGACCGCTGTCCAGTCCATCGCCGGGCGCTGCATCCAGCGGCCGTCTTCGCGCAGTTCCGGGAAATCCTCGAAACTGTAATCATTGGTCAGCCCGATCTCGTCGCCCATATAAAGCAGCGGGATGCCGCCAAAGGACGCGATCAGGGCATTGCCCATCAGGATGCGTTTGATCGCCAGATCGGTCGCTTCGGCGTTATCCTCGTCCAGCGCCTTTTCCAGCCCGGCGAGGGACCCGAAACTGCCGTTGGTGCGCCGGTCGCCGGTGTCCGGGTTCGACTGGAAATCGGCACCCCGCGCCCATGATCCGGGGAAAGTGCCGTTGTAGAAGTCAGCCAGAAAATTGCGGTGGCCGGGGCCGGACATCGGCGGGAAATGCGCGGCGTCGTCTTCGGTGATCGCCCAGCCGATGTCGTCGTGGCAGCGGATGTAGGGGGCGAAACAGGCCCGCCGCAGGCTTTCGGGAAAATGGGTTTTCAGCACGTAGGTCATCAGCCTTGTGTCGCGTGCCGCCAGCGACGACCAGAACTGCACCATCAGGTTATTGTGGTAGGCCAGATGGCTTTCCTTGCCCGCGTGCGTCCCGGTGCCAAGGTAGGGCACCAGATCGGTCGGCCCGACGATCGCCTCGGCCTTGCAGATCACTGCCGGCGCGGCGACGCGGATCGCCTGCACGAGCGCCTGCAGGATGTCATGCACCTCGGGCAGGTTCTGACAGCCGGTGCCCATGCGTTTCCACATAAAGGCGACGGCGTCGAGGCGGAACACCTCGACCCCCTTGTTGGCGAGGAACAGGATCGTGTCGAGGATAGCCAGAAACACCTCGGGGTTTTCCCAGTTCAGATCCCACTGGTATTCGTTGAACGTGGTCCAGACCCATTTCTGTAGGTCGTCGTAATAGGTAAAGTTGCCGGGGGCCTGTGCGGGAAAGATTTCAACCAAGGTCCGTTCGTATTGTTTCGGCAGGGTGTCGTCGTCGAACATCCGGTAAAAGGCCTGATGGAACGGATCGCCCGATTTCGCCTTTTCGGCCCAGTCATGTTCCTTGGCGGTGTGGTTCAGCACCATGTCGATGCAGGGGCTGATCCCGGCGGCCCGCAGTTGCAGGTTGACCATCTGGAAATCGGCCATCGTGCCCAGATCGGGATTGATCTCGCGGTAGTCCATCACCGCATAACCGCCGTCGTTGGCACCGGGGCGCGGCTTCAGGCAGGGCATCATGTGGGCGTAGGTGACGCCAAGGTCTTGCAGGTAGGGGATATTGGCCGGGATATTGGCCAGCCGCCCGGCGAACTTGTCGATGTAAAAGACATAGGCAACCATGGTTTCCGACAGAAACCAGTCGGGGTTGAGGTCGCGCTCCATATCCAGTTGGCGCAGGTCGGCGGGGCGGTCGGCCCAGTGTCGCGCCAGCAAGTCGCGCAGACGATCCATGATCTGCGCAATGTCCGACGTCTTGCCGTAAAGCCGGGTCAGGGGGCCGATCAAATCGCGCTGGCCGCGCTGCCAGCGCAGGGCGAACAGGCGGTCGTCGGTCATTGGCTCTGGCATGGCGTGTTCCCTGTCGTGGCATTGACGGGCAGATTGCCCAACCTGCCGCTTATTGCCAATCGCCTTCGAACCCTTTCGGGATCAGCAGGTTGTCGCGGTTCATGTCGCGCACGTCGCGCCGCCCGCAAAGCGCCATCGTGATATCCATTTCCGTGTGGATCACCCGCAGCGCATGGGCCACGCCCGCCTCGCCCAATGCGCCAAGGCCATAAACCATCGCCCGCCCGATCATCGTGCCCTTGGCCCCGAGTGCGAGGGCCTTGAGCACGTCCTGACCGGACCGGATACCACTGTCGAGCCAGACTTCGGTCTTGTCGCCCACAGCGGCGACGATGGCGGGCAGGGCGCGGATCGAACTGATCGCGCCGTCCAGTTGGCGACCGCCGTGGTTGGACACGATGATCGCGTCGGCCCCGACCTCGACCGCCATTTTCGCATCTTCGACGTCAAGGATGCCTTTGAAAATGATCTTGCCGCCCCATTTCTTTTTCAGTTTTGCAACCGTGTCCCAGTTCAGCTTGGGGTCGAACTGTTCGGCGGTCCAACTGTGCAGCGACGACATGTTCTCGACCGATTTGGCGTGGCCGACGATGTTGCGGAAAGTGCGCCGCCGGGTCCGCAGCATGCCAATACCCCAGTGCCATTTGGTTGCGAGGTCAAGAATGTTGGCCGGGGTCGGGCGCGGCGGCGCGGTCAGGCCGTTTTTGAGATCCTTGTGCCGTTGCCCGAGGATTTGCAGGTCGAGCGTCAGGACCAGCGCCGAACAGCCCGCCCGTTTCGCGCGTTCGATGATGTCGTCGACGAACTCCTCGTCGCGCATCACGTAGAGCTGGAACCAGAAGGGGGCGGTGGTGGCTTCGGCCACATCCTCGATCGAACAGATCGACATGGTGGACAGGGTGAAGGGAACACCGAATTTTTCGGCCGCCCGCGCCGCCTTGATCTCGCCATCGGCCGATTGCATCCCCAGCATGCCGACTGGAGCGAGCGCCACGGGCATCGCGACCGGCTGACCGATCATCGTGCTGGCGGTGGTGCGGTTGGTAATGTCGACGGCGACACGCTGGCGCAGTCGGATCAGGTCGAAATCGGACGAATTTTCGCGGAACGTCTGTTCGGTCCAGCTGCCACTTTCGCAGTAGTCATAGAACATTTTCGGGGCGCGGCGTTTGTAGATGCGGTGCAGGTCGTCGATGGTGGTGATG
>JBBKXP010000470.1:0-6321 GCA_037969545.1 Paracoccaceae bacterium
TCGGCGGCGGCGGCGGTGCGGCGATCTTTGCGCTTGCCACGTCTCCGGGGCATGTCGCCATCGCGATGGCCCTGATCGGGGTCGGCTGTTCGCCGGTGCTGATGGCGGCCTATTACATCTTTGCACGGGTCTATCCGGTGGCGGTGTTCGCGACGCTTGCCGGGGTAACGATCGGGCTGGGCAGCCTTGGCAATATCGCCGGATCGGCGCCGCTGGCATGGGCAGTGCAGGCGTACGGATGGCGCGAGACGATGTGGGGAATGTGCGCCATCACCCTGTTGGTCGCGGGGCTGATCTGGGCGACAGTGCAAGACCCGGCGCGGCTGGAGTCCACCCAGCGCGGATCGGTCCTTGACCTGCTGAAAATCCGCGCCCTTTGGCCGGTATTCGCGATCATGTTCGTGTGTTACGGGCCAGCGGCCAGTCTGCGCGGGCTTTGGGCGGGGCCATATACGGCAGATGTCTTCGGCGCGGATGCACTGACCATCGGCAAAGTGACGTTGGTGATGGGGTTGGCGATGATCGCCGGCAACTTTGCCTACGGGCCGCTCGACCGACTTCTGGGCACCCGGAAATGGGTGATCTTTGGCGGCAATCTGATCGGCGCATGTGGGTTGCTGGCGCTGTGGGGCCTCGCGGACCGCGCCTTGTGGTTGTCGACCGCGCTGCTGGCGCTGATCGGATTCGCCGGATCCTCGTTTCCGGTCGTCGTCGCCCATGCGCGGGCGTTCTTTCCGGCGCACCTGACTGGCCGCGGGGTGACGCTGGTCAACCTGTTCGGGATCGGCGGCGCAGGGCTGCTGCAATTTTCGACCGGTCCGCTGTTTCGCGTGGCCGATCAGGCGATGGAACCGGTGAGTGCCGCCTATGGCGTGCTGTTTCTGAGCTTTGCCCTGCTGACCCTTGCCGGGTTGGTGGTCTATGCCTTTGCACAGGACCGCACAGACTGAGCTTTTCCTTGGGCCATATTGGGTCTAGACAGCGCCCGGTCTGAACAAGGAACCACCACCATGGGTTACAGAATCGTCGTCGTCGGCGCCACGGGCAACGTGGGCCGCGAAATGCTCAACATCCTTGCCGAGCGGGAATTTCCGGTCGACGAGATCGTCGCGCTGGCCAGCCGCAAATCGCTGGGCACCGAGGTGAGTTTTGGCGACCGAACCCTCAAGACCAAGGACCTGGATACCTTCGATTTCGCCGGCTGGGATATCGCCCTGTTCGCCATCGGGTCAGACGCGACCAAGATTTATGCACCCAAGGCCGCCAATTCGGGCTGCGTCGTCATCGATAACTCGTCACTTTACCGCTATGATCCCGACGTGCCGCTGGTGGTGCCCGAGGTGAATGCCGACGCGGTGCTGGGCTATCAAAAGAAGATGATTATCGCCAACCCCAACTGTTCGACCGCGCAAATGGTCGTCGCGCTGAAACCCCTGCACGACCGCGCCACGATCAAGCGGGTCGTCGTCAGCACCTATCAGTCGGTCAGTGGTGCCGGCAAAGAGGGCATGGATGAACTGTGGGACCAGACCAAGAGCATCTACAACCCCACCGACAGCAAGCCGCCACGCCTGTTCCCCAAGCAGATCGCGTTCAACGTGATCCCGCATATCGACGTGTTCATGGAGGATGGGCAGACCAAGGAAGAGTGGAAGATGGTCGCCGAGACCAAGAAAATCCTTGATAAAAAGATCAAGGTGACGGCGACCTGCGTGCGTGTCCCGGTCTTTGTCGGCCATTCCGAAGCGATCAACATCGAATTCGAAGACCATCTGGACGAGGCCGAGGCGCGTGATATTTTGCGGGAATCGCCGGGGATCATGGTGATCGACAAGCGCGAAAACGGCGGCTACGTCACCCCGATCGAATGTGTCGGCGACTATGCGACGTTCATCAGCCGGATCCGGCAAGACCCGACCATCGACAATGGCATCAATCTGTGGTGCGTGTCCGACAACCTGCGCAAAGGCGCGGCCCTGAACGCGGTGCAGATCGCCGAGGTGCTGGGGCAGAAGTGCTTGAAAAAGGGTTAGGCATTTGCGCTGACTGAAAAATGGCCCCGCCGATTGCGCGGGGCTTTTTGCGTTTGGGAACGCGACGGTTGAATGTCGGCTTTGAGCCCTAGATGTAAGATGCTGCGTTCTTGTCTAGGGTCCGCTTTACTGAAATCCGGACGCACCGATCAACAAGACAGGTATTTTTGCTGAGTGTGGCGTTCCACGATGGCCAGATCAGAGCTGCATTAAACAATCCACCCCTAGTCTCACAACGCATAACTGGCGTGAGAGTAGGGGTAGATTGTTCTAATCGTTGGCGCATTTGCCACCTAAGCCACAATATCCTTCGGCTTGGTAAAGGCAGCCAAAACCGTATGACCCATTATGGTACTGCGGTTAGCCTCAAGCCATCGCTGAAGGCCGTCAGAAAATCCGAGGCGGTGAAACAGGCTTTTGGCAATGCGCGAATTTGCTAGGTATTCTTGCTCGATCCAACTTTTGTACCATCCAAGGTTTTTTTCCTGTAGGGGTTCAAATTCCACACGAATTAATTCCAATTTAAGTAGCGGTGCTATCGCCGATAAGCTGCTGCGCGTCCATCTGCCCATATGATGCGGCGGCATATTCAGCGGCAACTCCTGTGCGCCGACAAACCCTTCGTTGTTAGGTACAGAAAGAACGAGTGTCCCGCCGGGTCGCAGAAGAGTGCAACAAGATTCCAGAAATGAACGAACATCATAAATGTGTTCTAGGACTTGGATTGCAGTCACCACATCATAATAGTTCGATTTGGATGCAGCATGAATCTCGACAGTTTCGTCAAGCCCAACGATGCCCGCTGGAGTGGCTTCGCGGCCTTGATAATTGGTTTCTAACCCGACTCGTTCGGTCGCTTGAACTGATGCTAGGAACTGACCGGCACCACTTCCCACATCCAAAATGCGACCGTCTTTCTTCAGGAAACTTGCTGCAACCCCGTACTCCCATTTGGTTTCTTGATAAGCCCATTCAGCGTTCTCGTATAGCTCTTTGTAGAACTCTGGGCTGCCTGCACAATCGCCCGGCGCAAAAAACTCATAGCCTGTATCAAGGCATCGAAACAGATGCACAGCCTCAACGTCAAAGAACGGACGCAAATCAAAATTGAGACTTCTGCGGTAGAGTGAAGACAGATGTTCGACTGAAACAGTTCGCAGTAGCTCAATAGGTCCACCAGTAAGCGGGCTCACATTGTCCAATTGAGATCTCCCATATTATGTTTAACCTCAGCAATCAGTCGCTTTTCTTATCACCCCTGTTGCGAAAAACTTAGGCGGGTTAATCTCACTTGACAAGCTCAAGAAGGCGTATGGAGACGATTGCCAGCTTTCCCGCCGATTGGTTAGCAATCGCTTCCGCGTAACAGATGACGTGCGTTCTGCTCGCAATTGTACGTCTGAAACACCTGCACGCTGCTACATAGCATCATGGATGATAGCATTAAATTTCATTGCTTTGATTGTCGGAAAATTCCGAATGAGGTCAGCGGCCGAGTTTTGAATATTCCATGGCGATTTATGCCTGCTCAGGAGAAGTTCTGTAAATGAGCAAGCAGACCTTGGGCCACTTGCGGCGAAAGTTCACTAAGTCTCGCTCTGCGGACATTCCCAATATCTTGCCATCCCTCCAAGGATCGCCCCCCGCCCCGCGTCATATTCCTTGAAAGCCCCGGATCGTCCGGGCTTGCCAGCCGCGCCGGAACCCACCACTTTCCGGCCACCTAAAGGAGTGACCCCCATGTTCCGCCCCCTTATCAGCGCCCTTGCCCTGCTTGCCGCTGTGCCCGCCGCCAGTTTTGCCAATACGATCGAGGCGCGGGGGTTGATTTCGGATGTCACGATCTATCCGCAGGGGGCGCGCGTCCTGCGCCGCGTCACCATCGACGCCCCGGCGGGCGATCACGAGGTCATCATTCCCGGTCTGCCGGCCGAAACCATTGCCGAGATGCTGCGGATCCTGCCGGTCGATGGCCTGCGCGTCGGCGCGGTCAATCTGGCCAGCGGGCGCCTGCCCGTCACGACCGACCAGACGGCGCCCGAGGTCGATGCCGCAAAGGCCGAGGTCGAACGGCTGGAACAGGTCCTGCGCGATCGCGATACCGCCATCGCGGCGATCCGGTTGCGGGCCAGCGCGGCGCAGGACCAGATCGCCTTTCTACAGAACCTCAGCCAGCAATCGGCGCAGGACAGCCTGAGTACCGTCGGGTTGGACGATATCCGCGCCCTGGCCCGGATGGTGGGCGAGGAAACTCTTGCCGCCCGGCAGGTTATGCTGGATGCCGAAACCGCGGCGCAGGCCGCCATGTTGGCGCGCGCGGACGATGCCGAGGCGCTCGACAAAGCCCGACAGGCGCTGGCCGCGCTGACGACGCCCGAGACACATCAATCGGTCCTGACGCTGGCCATCACCACCTCCAACGATGGCCCGATCACCTTTGACATCACCACCTATTCGCCAGAGGCGCAGTGGGCCCCTGTCTATGACATGAACCTGACGACGGGCGACGCACCGACCCTTATGGTGGAACGCCGCGTTGTCGTCAGCCAGTACACCGGCGAGGATTGGTCGGACGTCACCCTGACCCTGTCGACCGCCCGCCCGGGCGAGCGCACCGATCCATCCGAGGTGTACAGCTTTCCGGCCCGTATCGTCAGCGAGGAAGAACTCGCCAAGCAGTTTGCGCCCCGCGCCGATACGGCCACAGCCTTTGGCGGCACACTTATGGAGGCTCCGGCCGCTGTGGTCGTCGAAGAGTCCCGGAAGGCGATGGGGGTCAACTTTGAGGGGGCGACCCTGACCTATGTCTATGACGGCACCGTCAATATCCGCAACGGGGTCGAGAACCTGCGCCTGACCCTTGATACCGTCGACATGGACGTCGACACGTGGGCAGCGGGTTCACCCCAGTTCGACCCAAGCGCCTACCTCGTGGCCGAGATCACAAACACGACGGGCGAGGTATTCCTGCCCGGCCCGGCCCTGCTGATTGCCGACGGCTCACTGATCGGCTATACTGATCTGTCCCTGATCGCGGACGGTGACGATGCCAAGGTCGGGTTCGGTGCCATTGACGGCATCCGCCTGACCCGCACCGTGCCGAACCGGACCGAGGGCGACGTCGGCATCATCTCACGGTCAAATCAGCAGTCCGAAACCGCCCAGATCAAGGTCGAGAACCTGACCGGGCAGGATTGGACGATCCACCTGCGTGACGCGATCCCGTATTCTGAACAGGACGACCTTGTCGTCGCCCACAGCGCCAGCCTACCAGTAACAACCGCCGACCCGGAAGGTCGGCGCGGCGTGCTGGAATGGGTATTCGATCTGTCGGCGGGCGATACGCAGGATATCCGGCTGGATCACACGCTGACATGGCCAACCGGATACGTCCTGCAATAGGGCTCAGGTGCCTGCGTCGGCCAGTGCTTCGGTCAGGTCCAGAAGTTCTTCGCAATCGGTGCAAAGGGCCGACAGTTTCGCCAGATTGGCCTCGGCGGAAGCCATGTCGCCCTGCATGATGAACATCTCGCCCTGATATTCCAAGGCGCCCAGATGGTCGGGTTCGACGGACAGGGCGGCATCGTAATACCGGGCGGCGGCGTCTATGTCGCCGCTTTGGCGGTTGGCATAACCCAAAAGGTTCAGGGCGTCGGCGTTGCGCGGTTCTTCGGCGACCAGCGCGCCGAGGCGGGCGATGGCCGCGGTATAGTCTTCGGCGTCGATGCTGGTCTGCGCGGCCTGCAGTTCGGCCGAGGCATTGATCCCGCTGCCGACGGCATGCGCCGGTCCACTCAAAGCGGCACAGAGGATTGCGGCGGTCAAGAACGGTGTTTTCATCGGTTGGCTCCTTGGTTGGTTGATACGAGTCTAGCGCGATTGCACCGACGCGGGACGACAATTCGGCGTGACCCCGGCGAGAGTGGCAACGGCCCGCGCATTTGCCGTCCGGATCATGGCCTTGACCATTCTGCCAAGCCTTGTCACTTATCGGTGACATAAATTGGAGAGTGCCATGCCGCGCAATCGGGACCACACCGTGCAACGGATCATCGACGCGGCCTTTGGAGTGCTGACCCGCGACGGGTTTGGCGCCTTTGGGATTAACAGCGTGGCGCGGGCGGCGGGCTGCGACAAGAAACTGATCTACCGCTATTTCGACGGGATCGACGGGTTATGGGCGGCGATGGGCAGGGCGGCGGCGGATGGACTTGTCGCCGCGCTGGACCAGACACCGGATCTGCATGCCGACAGCTATGGCGCCTTGATGCAGGGGCTGGCGCTGGCG
>JBBKXP010000471.1:0-11856 GCA_037969545.1 Paracoccaceae bacterium
GCTGGAAAAGGTTCGCAAGGTGATGAAGATCGCCAAGGAACCGATTTCGCTGGAAACGCCGATTGGCGACGAGGAAGACAGCCAGCTTGGCGATTTCATTGAGGACAAGAATGCGATCCTGCCGTTGGACAGCGCCATTCAGGAGAACCTCAAGGAAACAACGACCCGTGTGCTGGCCTCGCTGACGCCGCGCGAGGAGCGGGTCTTGCGGATGCGTTTTGGCATCGGGATGAACACCGACCATACGCTCGAGGAAGTCGGCCAGCAGTTCAGCGTCACGCGTGAACGGATCCGGCAGATCGAGGCGAAGGCGCTGCGCAAGCTGAAACATCCGAGCCGCAGCCGAAAATTACGGAGCTTTCTGGATCAGTGAGACGGCTGTCGTTTTGAACGACCCTAGTCAAACCCGTTCGGATAGAACTCGGCCAGTTCCTTTTTCAAAGGATCCAGATGGGTCTCATAGCGTTTCCAGCGTTTGACTGAAGTGTTGTAAACCGGCTGGCGGACCTGCCAGACAGAGATCGTTTTGGCGCGGTTTTCGGATTTTTGGAAGTCGAGACAAGCGGGATCCCATTCGAGGCCCAGAAAATCGATAACCCGACGCGCTGTGCCTTCGGTGTCGGCGACAGTGTCTTCGTAGCTGACCCCGAGGATCGGATTCGGGACGACGGATTTCCAGTGCGTCATGAGGCTGCGGAATTCGCGGTAGTACTGGCCCAACGAGGTCAAATCCCAAGTGTAGCTGTGGAATTTCGAGAGCGGCGCCATGTAACACGAAACGCAGTTGTCCATCGGGTCACGCAGGGCGTTGATGATCCGTGCCTTGGGAAAGAGTTTGCCAAAGAACCAGAGCAGTTCGAAATTGTGCAGGTTCTTGTCGACGATGCGCACCGATTTCGGGTGGTTCTTGCGAAGTTCCTTCAGATATATCTGCGCCAGTTCTTCGGATTTTTCCGGGGTCATCGCCTTGATCGCGTTGATCGCGCTGGTTCCGTTGTGGTTCTGGAAATTCAGAGATGCGGCCAGTTTGCGCAGCATTTCATTTTCGCCGACGCCGCCGATAGCTGGATGGCTGGCAAGAATCTGTTCCAGCAAGGTGCTGCCGGTTCGTGGCATCCCGACGATCAAGACCGGAGTTTCATCGGGATTTCCCTGCGACCCGAAAAAATCTGACTTTGAAATGCCACTGATCAGGTTGGATACGTACAGGCGGTTGGCATTGCGGTCATGTTTCTGCTCACCCAGCGTCTTGCTTTCCTGATAATGCAGGAACGCCTGATCAAAGTTGCCGATGTCCAACTCGGCTTTGCCAAGCAATGTAAGGATGCGTTTGATCCGGGGGTTCGTATTTTGCCTGAGTTGCGGAAGGATGCTGTCGCGCAGGTGCAGATAGATCGGGTCGTCGGCAGTCTGCTTGCAGGTCGCGCTCCATATCGACAGATTCGGCAGACTGTCGGGGTATGTCTTGAAGATCTCGCGGCAAAGCGCTTCGGCTTCGGCCAGCTTGCCTTCGGCGCGCAGGCTTTCGGCGAGCAGGATTTTCGAGGGCAGGTGGTCGGGCCGCAGTTCAAGCGCCGACTGCATGCAACCGACAGCTTTGGGAAACAGGTTGACGCCATAGTAGATGGTCGCTGCGACATATAGCCCGTCAGGTGATTTCGGTCCGAGTTTGACGCACAGGTCGGCGTGCTTGGTGGCCTCGGCCTTGCGCCGGAGGTTGAAATACGCCTCTGCGGCCAATTCATGGGTCAGCGCCAGCCTGGGTGCCAGCTTGAGCAGAACCGGTAATTGTTCAATGGTTTTGGCCGAAGTGTGCAGCTTGCGATTGTAGAGTCTTGCAATTTGCAAACGCGCGGCAGGATCGCGTGGCGCTGCCTTGATGGCCGCCAGCAGGGTGGCTTCGGCGTCTTTGAACCGCCCCGCCTTTTCCAGGGTCCGGGCCTGTTCCAGTAGGAGCGATTTTGCCGGTGTCGACATGCCGGTTCTCCGTCACATTGTTGTCGGAGCGAAATCATGTTTTGGGCCGGGCCGCAAGTCTGACCCGTTCAGACATGGCGGTCTGAATTGACAAGCGCCAAGTTCAGTATTCGGATGTAACAGCGATTCAGGAGATCGATCGATGGGACTCAGCGCCGCACAGTCAACCGCGATTGCCCACGTCGGTGCGTATGCGACCGATCTGTCGGACGCTTGTTCAACGATTTTCGACTATGGAGAGACCGCTTGGCGCGAGTATCAGTCCGCCGCATGGTATGTGGCGCGGCTGCGGGCAGAGGGATTTACGGTTGAAGAATGTTCCGGCAGGATGCCCACCGCATTTTGCGCAGAATGGTCGAACGGCAAGGGGCCGGTGGTTGGCATGTATGCCGAATACGATGCCGTTCCCGCCAACTGTCAGGCCGCAAGGCCGGAACCTGCGCCGCGTTTCGGGTTCGGGATCGCCGCGGGCGGCCACACGGATCCGCATTCGGCACTTGGCATTTCGGGACTTGGCGGACTGTTGGCGACCAAGGCAGCGATGGAAAAGCACGGCATCGCGGGCGGTTTGCGGTTCACGGGCGAACCTGCGGAAAAGGTGCGCGGGTCAAAGCCGATACATGCCGCCAAGGGCTATTACGACGGTCTTGCCGGCATGCTGTCGTTTCATCCTTTCTATATGCTGCCGCTTTGTAACACGGTGCGTTGGGATACCCACTGCGGCGCCGCCTATGCGATGGTCTATCGGTTCATCTGCGACGGTGCCCAATTGTGGGGCGCTACTGACGGTGCACCAATCCCCCAAAGCCATTCGGACGTGCGGGCCCCAGGGGCCAATGACGCGCTGGTTGCGATGTATCAATCCTCGCGGTTCGTGCGCGACGCGATGTTGCCGCATCGCGAAGGCTGGTCGATATCCGAGGCGATCCTCTCAACCGGCCAGGCGACGGCCGACAATCTTGCGGCGACGCTGGCGGAAATACAGTACATGATGCGCGTGCCGACAATTGCCATGGCCGAACAGGTCACGTCGGTTTTGGATCGCAATGCCGATGCGGCGGCGTTGATGACGGGTTGTCGAGTCGAACGGCATTGGGTCTGCAAGTCGCGTCCCGGTCTGGCAAACCACGCGATGGCAGGGTTGGTCTGGGAGCAGATGCAGGCCGTCGGGGCACCGGTCTGGGACGCCGCCGCCAAAGCGGTGATGCGGCAGGTGCAAGAGGCGTGTGGCGCAGCCCCGATGGACGACCCTATACTGCCCGCCTGCGAACGGTTGATCGCGCCGCAAGATGCCGAAGCGTTGCTGCGCCGCGATCTGCCGCCGGCGCAACGCAATGCGACGTCGGACGACTACACCGATATGTGCTGGCATGCGCCAACCGCGCGGTTCTATGTCGCACGGCCCGCACTGCGCGGTGGCCCCTATCCTGCATGGGCCATGAATGCGCTGGGCGGAATTCCGGCGACGATCGACCCGATGGTGCAGGTGGCGGCCAAGGTTCTGGCGCTGTCTGCGCTGCGGCTACTTGAGGACGAGACAGCGCGCGGCGCCGCAATGGTCGAGTTCAAAGCGCGCTCGTCAGGGGATGCGATGATTGCACCACTCTGCGACTATCCGCCGCCAATCGATTTCGCCTGGCCAGAGTATGTTACCACAGCACGAGGCCGAGATTGGCACATTCCGCAACCAAGTCGAGGGAGATAAAGAATGCGTTTTCAGTTTGTTACAGCCGCCTGCATAGCTTTCGCCACCTCGGCCCAAGCCGAATGTCCGGGCGGCGCAAATACATTTCTTAGCTGCACCGTGTCGAACGGCCGCAAGGCTCTCGACGTCTGTTCTGACGATTTTGGAGCCCGATACAGTTTCGGGACTCCGGGCGACGAGCCTGACCTGACCATGTCGGTTCGCTACAGGGAACTTGAATACACGCCTTGGCCCGGGATCGGGCGCGCCGTCTGGGAGGCAGTAACGTTTCACAACGGCGACTTTTCCTATGAAGTCTCCGGCAGACTCAGCCGCGAACCGGATGCGGCGACCGCGGACGAGACTGACCAGATCGTCGATCTTGGCGGGCAGGTTGTCGTTTCGGAGGGGGAGAACGTCATCTCAAGACTTATGTGCGATGCCGGCAGCGTCGATTTTCCATGGACCGATACGCTGTCAGCGGGCAAAAGAGCCGCCGGACTCGAGTTTGACAACACGACCGGAACCTGGATGCCTGTTGCCAACTGACCGCAGCATCTGGGGGCGGAATTTGCCCCCTACCCAAAACTTGGCCGCGCCCCTATAGTGGCTGTGGACAAGTAGGGCAAAGACCCCACGACAGATAACGAGGACAGGATATGCGTTGCCCCTTTTGCGGAAATGTCGACACGCAGGTCAAAGACAGCCGCCCGGCCGAGGATCACGTCGCAATTCGACGACGTCGGTTTTGTCCGGCGTGTGGTGGTCGGTTCACCACCTACGAGCGGGTTCAACTCCGCGATCTGGTGGTGATAAAATCGAATGGGCGGCGCGAGGAATTCGATCGCGACAAGCTGGAACGGTCGGTTCGCATTTCGCTGCAAAAGCGTCCGGTTGAACCCGAGCGGATGGACCAGATGGTTTCCGGCATCGTGCGGCGGCTGGAAAGCCTTGGCGAAACCGATATTCCCTCGAGCACCATCGGCGAAATCGTGATGGAAAGCCTGGCCCGGATCGACACGGTTGCTTATGTCCGTTTTGCCAGCGTTTACAAGAACTTCCAGGCGGCAGATGATTTTGACACCTTCGTCAAGGAACTGCGCCCGCAGGCCAAATCCGACGGTGAATAAAGCCAACGATGCGCGGTTCATGGCGCTGGCCCTGATGTTGGGGCGGCGCGGGGCCGGGCGCGTCTGGCCAAATCCTACGCAGGTTTCGCTCAACTACGCGCAAGGCCGCATCGTCGGACGCGGCTGGACTGCGGACGGCGGGCGACCACACGCCGAGACGCGGGCCCTGAGGCAGGCGGGGGATGCGACTCGGCGGGCGACTGTCTATGTCACGCTCGAACCTTGCGCCCATCATGGCGAAACCCCTCCTTGCGCGCAGGCTTTGATAGACGCAGGCGTGGTGCGGGTTGTCGTCGCCACCGGCGATCCCGACGTCCGCGTATCGGGTAAAGGAATTGCGATGCTGCGGGCGGCGGGGATCACCGTTGATGTTGGGCTGATGGCGGCGGCGGCAAAGGCCGATCACGCCGGATTCTTGATGTGCGTCACCGAAAATCGGCCGTTCGTCACCCTCAAGCTGGCGCAGTCGCTGGATGGGCGGATCGCGACACGGACGGGTGACAGCCAATGGATTACCGGGACGTCGGCCCGCCGCGCCGCCCACATGATGCGGGCGCGGCACGATGCCGTCATGATTGGCGCGGGCACAGCGCGGGTTGACGATCCGTTACTGACAGTGCGCGATCTGGGGATTGACCGGCAGCCTGTGCGCGTTGTCCTGGCAACAGATCTGGAATTGCCTCGCGACGGCAAACTGGCGCGGACATCGCGCGACGTGCCCTTGTGGCTTTGCCATCGTCCCGGTGCCGACACGTCGGCGTGGCAAACGCCGGGGGCGACCTGTATCGCCTGCCCGGTAGAGAATAACAGAATTGCGATCCGCCCGATGCTGGCAGCGCTTGCCGAACGTGGCCTCACCCGTGTTTTCTGCGAGGGCGGCGCCGGGCTTGCGGCTGCGTTGATCGGGGCGGATGTGGTTGATGAGCTTGTCACATTCGGTGCCGGGGTCGCAATCGGCGGTGACGGTCTTTCCGCCCTGGCACCACTTGGTATCGACAAGCTGACCGATGCACCGCGCTGGGCGCTGAAAGATGCACAAACAATCGGCAGTGATGTCGTCGCTGTCTGGGTCCGGGATTGACCTGCAGTTTCATCGGCCTGCGGAGATTACGCGCCCGACGCCGAGATCCTTCATTTCCCGAAAGTTACCGCCAAAGATGCGCGTAGCTGGCGAATGCCCCCTGTAGTTTGGCGGTCAACCGATTGAAGCGTCCCGGCGTCGGGATGTCGTCGTTGGCCAACCGATCAACGATGACTTCGACGGGGCAGGCGCTATGGGTCAGCGGGTCGAAGTAGCGGGGATAGGCGATCAGCACGGCGTGGGCCAATGCGATGACGTCAGGCGTGGCGGTCCGACGCGGCATCGCACCACCGCGATCCTCTGTCAGGCCCCAGCCGGCGTAGAACGGTCGGCCCAGACAGGTGACGCGCTTGCCCCGCAACAACGCCTCGAATCCGGTCGCCGATGTCATCGTCCAGACTTCGTTGACCGCGTCAAGGGCTGCATTGATGTCAGTGCCCGACAGCACCGCGTCGGCAAGTTGTGCGGCATCCGGCAGGTTTCCGGAGCGCAAGCCGGCCTCGACGTCGGGGTGCGGCTTGTAAATCAGGACTGCCGCAGGATTGGCGGCACGGCAGGCGGCAAGAAGGCTGGCATTGGTGGTCACCGGACCGGAGCCACACAGGATCGAGGCATCATCCTCGACCTGACCCGGCACCAGAATCCGGCGCCCCGCTGGCAGCCGTGTTGGCAGGCCAGTGCTGGGGATGTTGTACTTTGTCACACCGGCGCCAGTGAGGCGACGGATCAGCCGTGTGGCGCGTGCCCTTTCGCATGCGGAAAGCTCGGCGCTGGCGTTTATCAGCCTTTCCAGACGGCTTTCGCCCCTGGGATCGTAGTATATGCCAAGGTCATCCAGCACGAGGGACAGTGGCGGGATCAGGTCGGCGCCAAGGCCGCGCGAGCGCAGAAAGCCGTCTTCGACACAGACCGCTCCGGCTTTGACAAGGGCGTCCGTGGTCTTATTTGCCCAGATCATCATACGGCGCCCGTCCCGGGTCGCGCGGGCCCGGGCTGTGTCAGCGCGGTTGCTGAATTTCACCTTGCGGTGGCGGCCAAATACCTCTTGCAGAGGCGCGCGTTTCCACAGGCGCATGCCCGTGGCCACCCAGCCACGATGATCGTCCCGCCACTCGCGGGTGGCTGCCTCGAGCACGGATACCGCGTCTTCAAAGCTGCACAACCGGTCGCGGTGCGGGTCGTACCATGTCGGGTACAGGATCATAGCTGCCGCAAACAACTGCGCCCGGGTCAGTTTGCGTTGGCGGCGGTCCAGCGGCGTGCGATCCTTGGTAAGGCCCCAGCCGATGTAGAACGGTTGGCCGAAAACGTGGGGTTTGTGGCCGGCCAGGATGGCCTCGAACCCCAATTGGCTTGAGACGGTATAGACAGCGATGGCCCCTTCGAACAGGGCCCAAGGGCTAATCGCGGCGTCGATGAGGCTGACCTGATCGGTCGCGTCATCGGAACTGTAATATCCCGGCCGGTGTCCACGTTGGGTTTCCGGATGAGACTTGATCAGGATTCGCGCACCAGGATGTTCTTCGCGGGCGTAATACAGCATCTCGCGGAAGGTGTTGGCGTCGGCGCGACTGGCCCTGACTGATGCGTCGTCCTTGGTCTGATCGACGATCAGCACGTAACCGGGATCGGGGGCCGGGGTCGCGGGGTCAAAGGCGTTGTATTTCGATAGATTGGCGCGGCGCAGGCGGTCGATCCCGTCGCGGGCGCGGTCCAGCAGGGCGGTGTCGTCAAGGGGATCGTTACTCAAGATCGCTTCAAGACCGGAAGGTGCTGCCGGGTCAAAGTGGACGCCGTTCAGGTCCAGGTGCAGGCCGATCGGCGGTTCGCCATCGCGCCCCGGCAGGACCGAGCGCAGAAAGGCGTCTTCGACCCGCAGGATCGGCGTGTCGGTCATCGCGGCAACGACCTCGCCGCGCGGGCTGGTCGGGCTTTGACCCCAGACACCGATCAGATCGCCATCATCAGGTTTACCGAGGCGGATGTCGTAGCCGGCCAGTTGCAGAATCCGCCGCACCCTGCCCTGGGTCAGAAACCCACCGTTATAAACGTAAAGCCGCCGCAGGGTTTCTCCCGCGGCGGCTTGATTGTCGAAACCGACCATTAGCCGCCAAGTCTCGACGCCGCATCCACCGCATTGAGCGAGCCGCGCGCCGCGGCGATAGCTTTGTTGAATTGCACAAAGGGGGCTTCGGTGACATAGACCGTATCGCTATCCCGGATCGAAAAATCGCGGGCCATGAACATGCCGTTCGGCTGGGTCAAATCCAGCACGTAAATGATGCGCTGGGTTCCGGTCAGGTTCGGGTTGCCGGTCAACTGTCGCGCGATTTCTTGGGGTTCATTGCGGAAGACGAACACACCGGTTGGATCGGCTTGCGTGGTCGACAGCCCGCCGACGCTGGCAATCGCTTCGATCGCCGAAATCGTCTGACTTTTGAACGTGATCCGGTTCTGCGCGCCGGTTGCGCCAAGTGCTGTAAAGCTGCGACTGTCTTCCTGAACGATAATCCTGTCACCGCCACGCAATGCGATGTCGTTGCCGGGATGGTCATAAAGGTCCTCGAACCAGACTTTGCCGGTGTGTCCGCCGCGCAAAAGCGTCACCTGGGCGATCTCGGGGTCGATCGAGACGCCGCCAGCTTGGGCCAACATCGCGGCAAGGGTCCGGGTCGGACGTTCGATCGGATAGACCCCCTGCACGCTGACAGAGCCGACGACCGACACTGTCGCGCCGTCACCGGCAAGGCGGCGCACCTGAACCTGCGGATCGGGGGTTTGATCCTCGAGCTTTTCCGAAATCAGGCGGCGGATTGATTCAGGTGAATTCCCGGCGGCCTTGATGCGGCCGGCGTAGGGCACAAAAATAAAGCCGGCACCGTCGACCTGCACTTCTTCCAGCACTGTCGCGTTCTGGCCGGCCGGCACGAGCAATCCGTCGTCGACGTTTTCCCACACGGTAAGTCCAAGGACGTCACCCGGGTTTATGGTGTCCGATCCCAGTTCGCCTGCATTCTGGAATCCCGCACTGAATCCCAGCGCAGGCGTGACGCCGACAATGCGATTGACGCGGTCATCGACATTCAGAACAAAGGCATCCCCGTCGCGCATCACCGAGCCCGAGAAGATCTCGTTCTTGTTGGGGCCGGACCGGGGAAGGCCACAAGCCGCAATCATCGTGATCGACGCAACGAGAAGCGCACCGCGTGCGACACGGAAAGTCATGGGTATCACTGCTCGGTCTCCTCGACCTGTTATTGTTCTGCCTCAGGTTTTTCTTTTAAGTTACCGGAATCGGTAGGCAAAAGCTAGTCGGGGTTCGGTCCGGTCCGGGGTGGGATGGCCGATGTGTTGCCAACGTGCCGCGATCCTTCGGTCGCCACCCAAGGTCTAGTGGCTGTTAGTTGACAATCCGCAAGGGCTGGCGTGGCGGCGCCTTGCCGGATTTCAGCGCATCGTAGGGGTCTTCGTCGGCCAGCATCATGTCGACGACCTGCCGCATCAGTTGTCGCCGTCCACGCGCCGAATAGAAGCCGCCAGGCACCTGCGACGTTTCCAGCAGGAACCGTCGGTAATCCTTGTAGGCACGGCTATCGGGACGACCGGGCCGGGCAAAAAACTGCGGCAGCGGTTCCGTGGCGACGAATTCGGGTTTGGCATAGACTGCCGATCCAAAAACCTTGAGCGGGATACCGCGCCACAGCACCTGCTGTGCAGCTGTCGAATTCACGGTGACGGCGGTCCGGGCGTGGTCCAGCAGTCGCGCCAATTTGCCGCCGCGCACGTAATGCACCCGCGCCGATACCGCATGTTGCGCCGCCAGATCGCGGATGATCCGGCGGATGGGCGCGCGGCCGTTTTCCAGCGGATGCGCTTTGAAAACAAGGTGATGGTGTTGTGGTGCCCCCTTTGCAAAACCATCGACGACGAGGTCCAGAAATTCAGCCATGCGGGTAAAAGGGCTGTGCATCTGAAAGCTCGAGTCGTGTTCAAGTTGCAGCAGCGCCAGATGATAAGGAAATCCGCCGTAGCGAATTCTTGCCTGTGCAATCATCCGATCCAACGCCAGGAACGGCATCAGCAGCAGTCGGCGGGTATAGAGCATGGTTTCGGTTGACAGGGGCAGGTCGCGGTGCGGTCTGAAATTGCGATACTTGCCATTTCGGAACATCACAAACCAATGGTAAATCGCCCCGTAGAACACGTGCTGGCGCATATCTCCCCAATGGGCGGGCGGCGCCGGAACGTCCAGATCAGAGAGTTCGAGCATTGCCTTCATCTGGGCGATGGACAAGTCCATCAGCCGCGAATTGCCATTCGAGCCGCCGCGTTCGTAGGTGACCCAGTAGGGTCGCATATAGCCTTCTTCGAAGACATGGATGGTCAGCCCTGCGGCCCTGGCAATCTTGACGGCCTCGGCATGAAGCGGGCGGGTGTCGCCGTAAAGCACGATATCGGTGATCGCATGTTCAGTGCAGATGGCAGCGAACTCTGTCGGCCAGTCATCAGGAATCCCAAGGTAGGGGATATAGCCCGGACCGCTGAACCAGAATGCCCGGTCGCCAGCATTGAAACCGACCCGCCAGACGTCGGCCCCGGCAGCGCGCAACATCTTGCCGAGCCGATGAAAGAACGGCCCGTGCGGCCCTTGCAGGAACACGAACCGCTTCGCCGCGGGTTCGGTCAGGGTGTTTTTCATGTTTCAGTCATTTGCACACTTGGAACATTGCGATCGGTCGGATTTATGGCAGCGGCCTTGTCTGATATTGGCCGAATTGCTAGATCAGGCAAGACTGACAAAAGGTTAGCTTATGTTCACCGGGATCATCACCGACATTGGACAGGTTCTGGCGGTCGAGCGGCAGGGCGACCTGCGGGCGCGGATCGGCACCGCTTATGATGTGACGGGTATCGACATTGGTGCCTCCATCGCCTGCGACGGGGTCTGTCTGACCGTTGTCGATCTGGGAACCGGCCCGCAGAACTGGTTCGATGTGCAGATTTCGGCTGAAACGGTAGGTGCGACGAATATCGGGCACAATGGTTGGTCGGTCGGTCGGCGGACCAACCTCGAGCGGGCGCTGCGGGTCGGGGACGAGTTGGGCGGGCATATCGTGTCGGGCCATGTCGATGGCATTGTCGAGGTGCTGCAGACCCGTGACGAAGGCGACAGCACGCGGTTCACGTTTCGCGCCCCGGACGGGTTGGCGAAATTCATCGCCCCAAAGGGGTCAGTGACGCTCAATGGCACCTCGTTGACAGTGAACGAGGTTGCTGGCGCGACATTTGGCGTCAACATCATCCCACATACCAAACAGGTGACCACGTGGGGCACGGTGACGGCAGGGGACCATGCGAACCTCGAGGTCGACACGATGGCGCGCTATGTTGCGCGACTTCGGGAGTGGGATTGACCGGATGACGCCCGGCCCCGGCCACAACAACGGCCCGACGATGGAGCCGGGGATGACATGGCGCAAGACATCCTGGACGCATGCGCGGGCCGATCTGTTGCCGGTCCTGCCGATCGAGGTGGTGCGATTGCGGGTCAAGCGGGCTAAAGAACTGGGGTTGCCTTACAAGACATATGCGTCGGTGCGCGCCAGCACTGGCCATGACCTTATCGGGTTTCTGTTCTCATCCAATGCCTTGGGACTGGTGCGAGAGCCGCGACTTGATTCTGATCGGGGCGCGAAACTGGCCCGGGTCGTTGCCGCCCGGCGTGTCGCGCTGGTGCATCGCCCGCTTGATCCGGCGGTCGTTGCGGCACAAATCCAAATCGACAGCGCCCATCCCGCCCCTCGGTTCCACCAAAGCTGGGCGGCGATGCGCGATCAGTTACGTGATGCCATCTGCAGCGAAGGTCAGCCCGCCAACAGGTTTCTGCTGATCGGTGAAACCGCGTTCGAGCGTGAATGGGCGGTGGCGGTCAAGGCCGCCGGGTTTTTGAGTGGCACAGAATATTTTGACGCCGTCCGGTAAGG
>JBBKXP010000472.1:0-12870 GCA_037969545.1 Paracoccaceae bacterium
AGCGTCGCCTCGACCACGGCACGGGTCTTGGCATCGTCGGCATCCCGGTCGGCAGCAGATTTGGCGGTTTTCAGATGTTCGGCCATCGGGGCCTCCTTACGCAGGTTGTTGTGGCGTTGCGCTGCCGTTGTCGTAAGCCTCCCAGCCGTGGCCTGCGAAGACGTCGCGGCCAAGCTGGGCCAGCACATGGGCGAAATCGACCGAGACCCAGTTATCCTT
The DNA here is from genome assembly GCA_037969545.1 of Paracoccaceae bacterium. Lineage (GTDB taxonomy): Bacteria > Pseudomonadota > Alphaproteobacteria > Rhodobacterales > Rhodobacteraceae > JBBKXP01. The sequence goes on from JBBKXP010000472.1 coordinate 220, forward strand.
GATCCGCCCGTCGGCGATCTGCCAGAAATCCATATAGGGGATGATGACCCGCTTGCCGGTTGCGGCGATGCCCATGAAAGTGCCCGAATGGGTGGCTTCGATATGGCCGTAACACGACGCCCAATTGGCTTCGCAGATGAACCTGTCGGTCTTGTAGGCGCGGTCGCCAAAGGCGGCGCGAAACGGCAACTGCCAATTGTCGCGGAACGCCTGCAACCCGTTCTTGGTGCCGCAGCCCCGATTGCCATACCAGTGGAAATCGTCGTGGAAATGCGCGGCCATGTCGTCGGAATTGGCGGCCAGCGCCGCTTCCATCCGCAGGATCACCTGCCGCGTTGCTTCTGCCTGTTCGATCGGGGTCATTTCAGATTGCCATCCGGTTGCCGGTTCTGGTGTCAAACATATGGCAGATGCCGGCCGGGACCGATGCATGCACCTCTTGTCCGATGACCGCGCGGTACTCTTTTGATGCCTTGATCGACACCAGCGCCTTGCCTAGGCGATAGGAAATCATCGACGCCTCGCCCAGCAGCTCGATTGAATAGACCGGCGCGGCGATCTGTCCGCCATGCGCAACGACCTCGGCGTCTTCGGCCCGAAAGCCCAGAGTTACCGGGCCGGACGGATCGGTGGGCAGACCGGTCACCCGGATCCCTTCGCCGCTGAACACGCCATCGGCAATCTGCCCGCCGACTAGGTTCATGGCTGGCGATCCGATAAAGCTGGCGACAAAGGTGTTGGCGGGATGGTCATAGATGTCGGTCGGCGTGCCGACCTGCTGGATGACGCCGGCGTTCATCACCACGACCCGGTCGGCCAGCGTCATCGCCTCGATCTGGTCATGGGTCACATAGACGGTCGTGGTTTTCAGTTTCGATTGTAGGTTCTTGATCTGGGCGCGGGTCGACACCCGCAACTTGGCGTCAAGGTTCGACAGCGGTTCGTCCATCAGGAACACGGTCGGTTTGCGCACGATGGCGCGGCCAAGCGCCACCCGCTGACGTTGCCCGCCCGACAGTTCGGCGGGGCGGCGGTGCAGGAAATCCTCAAGCTCGACCATGCGCACGGCGGCCATGACCATGGCGTCATGCTGGTCCTTGGGCACCTTGCGCACCCGCAACGGAAACCGGATGTTTTCGTAGACCGAAAGGTTGGGATAAAGTCCGTAGGACTGGAACACCATGCTGATATCGCGATCCTTGGGTTCCAGATCGTTGACCATCCGGTCGCCCAGCCAGATCTCGCCGGTGGTGACATCCTCAAGCCCGGCAATCATTCGCATTGTCGTGGATTTGCCACAGCCTGAGGGGCCCAGCAGGACCAGAAATTCCTCATCGGCGATATCAAGGTCGAAATCCTTGACAGCATCGTAGTTGCCCCAGCGCTTGTTGACGTTTTTCAGTTGCAAACGGGCCATCGGTTCAGCCTTTCACGGCGCCGGCGGTCAGGCCGCTGACAATTTGACGTTGGAAGAACATGATCATCACGAACAGCGGAGCTGTCACCGAGACGACCGCCGAAACGGCAAACATCACGTTGCCCTTGGTCTGGGTGGTGCCAAGAAAGCTGGCGATCTTGGGCACCATCGTCTGGTTCTCCTTGCTGAGCAGCATCGAGGTGACGGCAAAATCATTGTAGGCCAGCAGGAACGAAAACAGTCCGGTAGTGATCACCCCCGGCCACATCACGGGAATGATCACATGGCGAAACGCCTGAAACCGGGTGCAGCCGTCGACCATCGCGCTTTCGTCCAGATCCTTGGGGATGTTGCGAAAGAACGAATGCAGCATCCACAGGGTGAAGGGCTGGTTGATCGCCACCAACACGATGATTGTCGTGTAAAGGTGCCCCCAAAGGTTCCATTGAAAGAACGGCAGCAGATAGCCCGACACCAGCGTGATCGGCGGCATGGCCCGGAACATCAGTGCGAACAGCAGGAACCAGAACGCATAGCGGTGGGTCGATCGGGCAAGCGCATAACCGCCCAGCGTGCCGCAGGTCAGCGATACGGTGACGACGAACAGGCAGACCACGGCGGTATTCAGCGCTGCACGCCAGAATTCCTCTTGCACCCAGGCTCCTTGATAACCTGCCGCGGTGAAAGGGGCGCCGGTTTCCGCCGTGGTCAGGGTGCCGAACAGGGCATTGGCCCAATTCGCCTTGGAAAAGAAATCGCCTTCGACCTTGAACGATCCCCAAAGGGTCCAGAGAAACGGAAATGCGGCCAGCAGCAGCCAAACAACCAGAAAGCCGGATGCCAGCATGGTGACGGACAGCGGGCGGCGGGTGGCTTTGCTTTGCATTGTGCCCCCTATTTTCGGTCGAAATCGCGCCATGTCCGCACGAGGACAGGTGACAACAGGATACCGATGCCGATGATCGTCAGCACCGATGTGGCGGCGGCGGATGACAGCAGCCGGGTTTCGCCGCCCAGATCGTTGAAGATCGCGTAGGACAACGATGTGGCGTGGGCCTGCGCGTTGAAACTGACAATCGGTTCAAAGACCCGGAAGTTGTCCATCAGCTGAATCAGTGCGACAAATGTCACCAGTGGCAAAAGATGCGGCAGAACGACAAAGCGGATCCGCTCCCACCGCGTGGCACCATCGACCATCGCCGATTCCAGCGTATCGCTGTTGACGGTTTGAAGGCCGGCGTAAAAGACCACAAAGGCAAAGGGTGCCGCATGCCAGACGCCGTAAACCATCAACATGATCCACATCAGCCCCGTCGATGCCTTGACCGATAGCCCCGGATCGCCCGCCAGCCATTGCAGACCAGTGCCCAGAATGCCCCGCGCATCGACCATCCAGAACAGGATCAGCGACCCGACCAGCGGCGTGACGATCATCGGCAGCAGCGAAAAGAATATCGTCGGGCCTTTCAGTGCCCGCGCCACCGAATTCACCGCGATAGCGATAAAGAACCCCAGAATGATGGTGAGCGGCGTCACGACGGCGGTGTAAGTCAGGGTAAATGCCATCGCCTTGTAGAAGGGCAGGTTCATCAGGCTGCGCCCGAAATCGGGCAAACCGTCGGCATTGACCCAGGCGCGGGCGACCTCGTCAAGGGCCAGGTGATTGCGGTCGCGGTAGATGCCGAACCCGGCGAATTTGCCCAAGGGTTCGGCATCGCGCAGGGTCTGCGTCGCTGTCTGATCGACGCTGGTCGATTTGGTGCACCCAAATGGACCGCAGTTTTCGACTTCGACGATGACCTGATCGTGCGCGGTATAGAACGACTGGGTGATCACCGACACGATGGGAAAGGCGATGAACGCCAGCATCAGCAGGGTTGATGGCAGCACGAACCAGAAGAATGACGAATGTTTCATAGGCCACGCACCTTTGGTGGGAAGCGGGGGATGTCGGCGTATCTGATCCGAAGGGCCGGGGGCAGCACACCGCCCCCGGCGCTTGAATTTATTGAATAAATCCCTGCTCTTTTGCCGCTACCGTATAGGCGGCCTCGATATCGGCCAGCGCCTGGTCGGCGCTTTCCTTGCCTTGCAGGAAATCGGCGATGTTGTCGCCCAGCGCCGTTTGCAGCAGGCCCATGTAGGGCAGCATCGGATAGGGTTGCGACCCCGCCGCGACCGATGCCAGAACGCCTTCGTTCACCGGCGCTGGTACATAACCGTCGATCAGCCAGACAGCCTGTCCCATGGTGTCGGCATTCAGCGTTGCGGGTGACACGGCGTGTGCCAAGGCCTGAAATGTCGCTGCCGCATCTTCGTCGCTGATGTTCTTGGCAACGGTCCAGCCGTCCCACCACAGGGTCGTCGCGGGCACGCCACTGCTGCCGACCATCAGCGGGCCGCCAACCTTGGTGTTCTCGTAGACTTCGGGGGCCGAACCGTCACTGTCCATCAAGACGCCGGTTCGCGACCCCCACATGTTCATCAGCGCGATGTTCCCGGCCTCCCATTCGGCAGAAGTGCCGTTGGAATCGTGGGTCAGATAGTCAGGGTTCATGTAAGCGGTCAGCGATTTCAGCATCTCGAGCGCCGCAACGCCTTGCGGATTGTTGATCGCCACCTCGGCACTGCCGGGCACGAAGAACGCGCCGCCTTCGCCGATATACATGTTCACAAATTCCTCGGCCAGGTTCCAGCCGGCGGCATAGGCGCCGCCGAGCGGATTCTGCATGATGCCGTCAGCACGAATTTTTTCGGCGGCAGCAAGTACCTCTTCGTAGGTCGTCGGCACGGCCAGACCGGCCTGTTCCAGAACATCGGCGCGGTAGACCAGATGTTGCGCGTTGGCCATGAACGCAATCGCCATCACCTTGCCATCGATGGTGATTTTCATCCGGTCGGGAATGTCGGCGCCATATTCAGCGACAAGGTCATCGAGCGGGCGGATCACATCGGCATTGATCAGCGCGACGATGGACGAGTTGGCGATGACGGCGCTGGTGTATTCCGCCGGATTACCCGACATGCCTGCGACATTCAGTGTCTGGTGATCGGCGGTCAGGTTCGATTGAACGGTGACCGTATCGCTGACACAGTCCTCGGCCATCGCGCCGATGGTCTGGATCGCCGGAAATTCGTTCCCGATGATGTTGACGCGGCCTGCGGCGATCCCGCAGTCGGCGCTGGCAAGGCCGGCAGAGCCGATCAGGGCCGCTGCGGCGACGGTCGTTCTAAACACATGTATCATTTTGATCTACTCCCGGTTGATCTGACATGGCGCTGCGTCTAGTTGCGCAGTTTCTAGTTGATGCGGTTGATTTTGGCACCGGGCCCAGGTCGGGTTGTCGCCGGCATGCCGCGAATCTGCTGCAGGATGACGCTAGGTTAAGTACCGTTGAATACGAATGCAAGAATCTTTTGCAAACGTTTGCAACGGGTTTTCGGTCATGCTTGGAGGCGGGCATTTTCGGCAGTTGGGGATTGATCGACGGCATCGGAATATTGGCCGAGGTCAGGAATTCCTTTGGAATCCTTAGCAAAGCCCGCTTACGGAGGATGCAGCGAGTCTGCCCCACAATCGTCTTGCGCTTTCGAAGCCAGCTGTTTGAAACCGAAACCGTTCAGCCTGTCAGGATGGGTCGCAAAGCTGCTGTTTCAGCGACGATAAAGTCGAAGAAGGCGGCGACGCGGGGTGTCGCGCGGACGTCCGGGTGCGCAAGTATGCGCCAAGGGCGTGTCAGTTCGGGAATCGGACCCAGAACGCGGACAAGTTCGGGTTCCTTGTCGCCGAGGGCCATCGGCAGGGCGGCGACCCCGAGGCCCGCCTTGACCGCGCTGATCAGGCCCAGAATTGATGTGTTGCGCGATGCAATCACGGCCTGCGGAGCAATGTTCGCCAGCCACTGGGTCAGGCGATGGCCGGCCATCGACGCGTCGAGGGCGACAATCGGAAAGTTGCAAATCATGTTTACGTTTTCTGGCTTACCGTTCAGTTCGACGAAAGATTTGCTGGCAAAGACTGCCCACAACGAGTCGGCGATCTTGCGGCCGATCAGATCGCCGTCATCGGTATCGCCGGATCGCAGGGCCACATCGGCGTCGCCCTTGGCAAGGTCCATGTACTTGTCGCTCAGAACGAACTCGACCCGAAGGTGCGGATGGAGATCGTGAAATCGCTCGATCATGCCCGACTTGGTCATCAAATACATGATCGGTTCAGGGCATGTCAGGCGGATCACAGCCGCGCCGACCTGTTCCAGCCGTTCCAGATGGTGTTCGAGGGCGCTTGCTGCAGCTTCCATCGCTTCCGCATCAGGCAGCAATGCGGAACCAAAGGGCGTCAGCCGATATCCGGTCGGATGGCGCTTGACCAGCGGTTGTCCCAGCGCGATTTCAAGTTCACCAAGGCGCCGGTGTACAGTTGATTGGCTTTTCTGCATGGCGCGGGCGGCGGCCAAAGTGCTGCCGTGCCGGGCGACCGCCAAAAAATACCGCAGATCATTCCAATCCAGCATCGCACAGGCTCCGCCTGGGGCAGAGAACGTGCCCGCCCGGTTATTCAGATTTGACGATATCTGATCCAAATTCGCTGCTGCCGCGTCTTGATCGACCGCCGTATGCTGCGTGTCAGCAAGATTAGCAGATATTGGCGAACTTCAACACCTTTCAGACGAGGAAAACCACGATGTCATTTCGCGTGCCGATCGGTGTTGCTAGGGCGGTCGCACAATGCCGGTCTGTTTCCGGACATCGCCAGAGGCGCGGTGGGGTCAGGTTCGCTGTCGGTTGCCTTGAATGCCCCTTTTCCGGATCAAAGCAAACATTGCTGACAAGGAGTAATTTGCATGAGCGCACTTGAATTACGATCTGACCAAGACGCCATCGCTGCGCAACGGTGGGATCAGGCTGCTGCCGGCTGGAACGCACATGCACAGCTTATTCGTGACTGGTTGCGGCTTGCCACGGATGCGATGATATCCTGTGCAAACATTTCGCCCGGAATGCGGGTGTTGGATGTGGCTGCTGGCGCAGGCGATCAGACCCTGGATGTTGCCGGAAAGGTCGGGCCGGGTGGCGCCATTCTTGCCACTGATTTCTCGCCCGAAATTCTGAGATATGCCGCCGTGAATGCATCCGGCGCCGGGTTTCGCAATGTCGAGATCTGTGTTGCGAGCGCCGAACGACTGCCGATGGGCGATGGCAGCTTTGATGCCGCAATCTGTCGCCTGGGTCTGATGTTGATGCCGCAGCCGGATGTCGCGCTTGGGGAAATACGGCGCGTCCTGAAGCCGGGCGCGCGTCTTGCTGCGCTGGTCTTTTCAGCGATTGAACGCAATCCGTGTCTTGACATCATGATGCGCGTCGCGGCTGCGCATGCAGGTTTTCCAGCGGTTGATCCATACCGTCCGGGCGGCCTTGTCAGTTTGGGCAAGTCCGGCGCCTTGGCCGAAATGTTCAGGGCCACGGGATATTCACATGTGGTGACGACACGCATTGCTGCGTCGATGGTCCTGCCAAGCGTCGGACACTATATCGAATTCGTTCGCGACAGTGGGGCGCCGGTGGTTGCCATGCTTGCAAAACTGGAACCGGCAGCGCAAACGCGCGCCTGGACCGAGATCGAAGCGCAGTTGAGCGCATTTTCGACTCCGGATGGCTGGATCGGTCCAAATGAGTTGCTTCTGGCGACAGGTGTGGCATGACCGCGGACCGTCTGGCGCGCGGAGTCCGGGACCATCCGGCGAGAATTGTGGTTATCGTGATAGCCATTGCTTTTTATTGCGGACTCATTTTCGGGGGTAACTGGATCGCGGTGCACACGACGACGATCATGTCGCAGCATGGCCTTTCGCCTGACAATCCGGCCTTTGCCGGTCTCCTGATCGCAGCGGTCTGCGTCTACATTGTCGCAACCGCGCTCCCCTTCGTGCCGGGGGCCGAAATTGGCCTGACGCTGATCATGGTTCTGGGCGAACGCATCGTTTTGGTCGTCTACCTCGCGACTGTGGTGTCGTTGGTCCTGTCATTCGCTGTCGGGCGCCTGTTGCCAGAACCGCGCCTTGTCGGCCTGTTCGCCAAATTGGGCCTGCATCGCACATCGGCCCTGGTCCGGGACTTGTCAGGGCTCGAAGGCGCGGATCGGATCGGGCAATTGATCCGATTTGCGCCGTCGGGATGGCTGCCCTGGCTGCTGCGGCATCGATTCTGGGGACTTGCCGTATTGATCAATCTGCCCGGCAATACGCTCTTGGGCGGCGGTGGCGGGATCGCACTGATCGCTGGGATCAGTCGGACGCTGTCGCTGCGCACGTTCACGTTCTGCGTTCTGTTAGCGGTCTGCCCGATTCCACTCGCCGTCGTTATATTTGGCGCTTTCACGTCGTGACATGGTCGGATTTTGGCCAAAGCGGAACTGATAGTTGCTGCGCGCTGTTCCGATGAGAAGGGTGCCGGCATTTGATCCGCACGGGCAAGAATATCGATGCCGCCCGCAAATCTCGCAATCAGTTTGCGGCGCAATTCAAAAGTGGGATTGCCGGTTCGGTCTTTCCTGTTCCGAAACAGGGGACATTGAAATTCCCACCGTGTCAGTAACGGATTGTGCGGTGATGCAACGGGGTTGGACGCTGCGTGCCCCGCAAATCCATCGAAATTCTTGCGCTTTACGCAGCCGAAAATTCCGTGGATTGATTTTTTCACCTGAGAGTCTACCATCTTGACTTGTAGTTAACGATTGGAGTTTTCAAGATCATGTTAAAATCCGTCCTCCTCGCCGTCACGCTGTCTCTGGCTGCTCTGCCCGTATCGGCGCAACAGCCCGTTCCCGCTGGAGTAGATCCCGAGCAAGAGGGGCTGAGAATTCTCTTTGACCTTGGCACGTCAGGAATTCGGCCCGATCAAAGGGAAATCCTTGATCAGGCGTCGCGGCTCTACCGCGACGGCAATCCCGTTGTCATGATCGTCACCGGAAGCGCGGACACGGTTGGCAGTGCATCGGAAAATCTTGATCTGTCGATCAAGCGTGCCCGTGTCGTTGCGGATGGACTTGTTGCGCGCGGCATCCCGATCGAGCGCCTTCAGGTGCTTGGACGCGGCAATAGCGAACTTCCTGTCCCAACCCCCGATGGTGTCGCAAATGAAGACAATCGCTCGGTTCTCATCAACTGGCGCTAAGCTGGCCAAAGGCGGCGTCACCGCACTGCTGTTGACAGTCTGGATCGCCGTTGCGGCGCCCGCTGCCGCGCAGGACTATTCATCGGGGCAGGACGCCTATGCGAACCGGGATTGGGACGCCGCACTTCGCATCTGGACAGAGGAAGCGAGTGCCGGATCGGCCGAAGCCATGCTCGGGCTGGGAAACCTGATGGATTTCGGACTGGCGGGGCCGGCTGATCCGGTCGCGGCCTTCGATCTTTATAGCCAAGCCGCGCTTTTGGGAAATGCGGAAGCCGGATTCAACGTGGCCGTGATGCTGGATTCCGGTGTCGGGACGACGACCGACAAGCGCGCCGCAGCAGGCTGGTATTCGCTGGCCGCGCTCGATGATTTTCCGCGGGCGCAGTATAATCTGGGTCAGATGTATGCGTTGGGGGATGGCGTACCGGTCAATTCCCAACTGGCGGCACTCTGGCTCGGAAAGGCTGTCCCGGCCATCCCGCCGTCTCAAGATTTGATCGACACTCTGAACCGGACGGACGGAACAGACCTATCCGCGCCGGATATCCTGCAGATTGTGATGCTGGTCGACGACGAAGCCCCTCAGGCCCGCTTGGCCTGGGCTTCGGGCGCGGGCCCAGAGGGAAGCCGTTACCGGATCGAGGTTGCAGACGGGGCGGCAGCACCTGGCGCGCGCGCTGTCACCACAACCGAAACCACGGCCTCTGCCGTCTCGATCCCACTTCCGTCCCTGCCTGAACAGGCGGTCGTGAGGGTGTTCCAACTGACCGATCTGGATTACGCGGTATCGTCCTGGACCGGCACGGATGGCGAAATTGTTGATATGGACCCGCTCGCCACGGTTCGTTTCCAGATCGCATCGGACGATCGGCGCGGCCTTGGATATGCCGAAAGAATGGGCTCTTCGCTGCAAAGATCCGGGATCACAGTGGCCTATGACATAGCGGATGGGTCCGCCGAGAACAGCGCGGTCTTTTACGGCTACGATTCCGATGCCGGGTTGGCCACGAATGTTGCCGAGTTTCTGCCCGGTGTTGCCGGTGGTGGGGCGAACCGTCGGTCTGATCTCGGGCTGGCCCCGGGAGAGGTGCTTGTTCGTATTGTTTTTCTTAGCGAAGGGTGATCCATCGTTCCCGCGAGCGATCCTTGCTCAGAAACCATCACTTGACAGGTAGACGAACACCCGACCCGGGGGCTGAGCCGGTTGAATGCCGCGCAGATCGACAACTTCGGCATCCATAATTTTTGCCAGATCTACGGCAGCTTTCGTATCCGCGTCATTAAAATATTCGACGCTTGAATGATTTATTTCGAACGGTGTGACGCGCAATTCATAATCCGTGTCCCCAAGCTGATTTCCAACACCGTCGGTCCCGTTTTCGACGACCACGACCAGGTCGAGGTCTATGGGGCCAGATGCCGGAACCGTCCTTTGCGACAGGGTGTTATCCTGCCGCACTTCGGCTCCAGGCACGTCTGAGATATCTGAAAGGCGGGTTACGCTGGCTGGATCACCGGTGGTCCAAGGCAGCGTGAAGGCGGCAAGGGCAATGCCAGCAGCAACCGCACCTCCCACCAAAGCATATTTCCGGGCGGGTCTGGAACGTTGCGGCGCGTCTGACTCAGAAAACGCGACGGCGGCAATGCTTGAAGCGTTCTGATGCGCCGGAGCGGTGGATACGATTTCATCGATGCTCGTCAACGGCAAGGGTTCGGAGACCTCTTGCGCGCTCGGTACGGTCGGCGGATGAGCGATAGGTCGGTTTGAAGGACGCAGCGGCTGCACCGGGACCGTTCTGTCACCGTCCGTGAGCGTTTCCTGTCGATCATTGGGTCGAAGGGCAGCGAGAGTGGGGTTGGGGATCAATTGAGCTTCCGATTTCAGCCCGGCCAGTGCCCGTTTCCGGGTCGCACGGGCTGCCTTCAACTGACTTACAAGCGAGATATTCTGGCTGAACCGACGGTCTTTGCTCGCCTCATGGCCTGCCTCGACATCCGTAGACGCGGCCTTGGCGGCCAGCAACTTGGCGCGTTCAATTCCCGCGATCCTAAGCCGTTCTCCCCAGTCATCCAAGTCTGTCGGAGGTGTATCTGTGTCCTTGGCGGGCTTCGATTCCGCCGGACCGGCACTTGAAAATTTATCACCAACGCGGCTCATGGCCTACAAAACTACCTCCGTTACACCTCTTATGTAGCACGTACCGAAACGATTCGCTCTAACCGCGTTTATTCGGTTCCGAGCCGCGGTGATCGGGGGCGTTTGCTCTGAATATGGCTTTTTGGCCACTTCTCATTCGATTTCCTCCCTGATTTGAAAAATCGGCTGCACGGAACGCTGTTACCTTGATGGCTCACCTGTCAGTCTGACGGGGAGCATGGCCCCTGAATGCCGATGAGCTAACGAGACACAAGACGCGCGACTTCCCATCTTGGTCAGGGGCAAATCGAATAGCCCGATCGAAAGACCGAATACAGAGGAGCGGGGTTACGCCAGAGTCTCGGAGGCCCAGGCCTCGATCGGGCGCTATCTCGGCTTCTACATCTCCCTGAGGCCGCAATCATCGATTAATGGGAAAACCCCCGATCAAGCCTACTACAACATGCCGAAGCCAGAAGCGGTAGCGGCGTAACCAAGGCGGAAGACCACTCACGAAACGCCCGGAAACTGTCCAGATAGTCCGAACGACCTTTCTCAGGATTGAATTTATGTCCTTTCCTGGTTCCAATAATGCTGCGCACTACGTTTTCAATCCGGACACTTCGACCTCAAGGCGACGTTCCGTGAAACTTATTGATCCGATCCCGCGTGGATTCCACATCGTCGCGGGCTTCACAATCACCGCCAACATAGGGACAGACATTCTGCAAAAGAGCATTATCCCAGCCTTGTCGGCTTTTGGGCGGACATGAACTCGGTGACGTCTTCACCTCGCCAGCGGATCGGATTTGCCGTGATCTGCGGGATTGCCATTGCCATCGTGGTTGCGGCCAGCCTGCTGACGCCTTCCACCGATCTGGTACGCACAAACCTGACGGCGACCACCGTCGTGGCGCAGTTGCAACGCGTCGCCATCCCGCTAAGCTCCGAAGTCGTGACCGCACTCCGGGCAAGCCGGGCCGCACCGGATGCAATCGAACCGGCCCGGGCCGCGGCAAAACTGTTGATCAATGACGGGCGCCGGTTGGGAAATTCACGTCTGGTCGGGGCGACAGTCGGGGTTCTACGCCCATTTGTCGAACGTGACGATCCTGAAACCCTGTATCTGTCGGCGACCGCCCGGCAGTATCAGCACGATTTTCCTGGCGCACTGGCGTTGCTTGACCGGGCGATCGCATTGGAACCACGCAGCATCAACGCGCTCTTGTCGCGGGCGACGATCTACACGGTGTTGGGGCGATTGACTGACGCCGCCGATGCCTGCCGTCAGGTCAGCGCGCTGCGCCCGGATGTCGGTTTTCTGTGTCAGTCGACAGCATTGATGCTGACCGATCAGGCGCCGGTCGTGGCCGAAAGGCTGGAACAGATCGTCGGCCGGCCCGGTCTGCTGGATCCGGCCCTGCACCCTTGGGCAATGGGTCTGTTGGGCGAAATGGCCGCCTTGCAGGGCAATGATGCCGCGGCCCTGGACAACTTCGACAAGGTCATCACCGCTGACCCCGAGGTCATCCGCGAACGCCTGCTGGCGGCCGATATTCTGCTGCGGCAATCCGAGTTTCAAAGGGTGCTCGACATCCTGGAACCGGCCCCCGCGGTGGACGGTGTGCTGATCCGCCAAGTCCTGGCGCATCAAGGTCTGGATGCCCCGGATGTCGCTGCACCACTGATCGCCGAGCTGGACCGCCGCGTTGCCCAGAACCTTGAGCTTGGCCTGACCAGCCATGCCCGCGAGGATGCGATGTATTTTCTGCTTATCGCGGACGATCCCGCTGCCGCACTTGAGCGGGCAACAATCAACTGGACCCTGCAGCACGAGGTCGAGGATGGCCAGCTCTTGATCGACGCGGCCAAAGCCGCAGGCCAGCCCGCCGCTGCCACGCCGGTTTTCGAATGGGTGCGC
>JBBKXP010000473.1:0-3358 GCA_037969545.1 Paracoccaceae bacterium
GAACAGTTGTGCTCTAGTTTTTGCCATCAACCAGCACCTTCGGCCCATACCCGCCATTCACATCGATTGAAATTGGCGAGCTGGAATTCCACAGAGCGGACATTCACAGACTGTTGTAATTACAACAGGTCGCCCAGGCAACTCGGTCAATCTTGACCCAAAGCGGAATTAAGACCAAAAAGTTTATGTTAATTTAGTCCGGCAATTCCATGCTAAAATCTGTTTGTTGTTTGTGTTCCCAGCTCAGTAGATGAATGGAATCCATCGTTTCGTGCGACCGACATAGGCGCGATAGGAATCACCGAACAGCTGCTCAAGATGTGCTTCATCCTCCTGCGCACGTGCGTTAAACCAGTACAGGTGAAATGCCAACAACGCGACGGCGGACCAGGATCGAAATGTAATGGCGAGACCAATCATGAAGATCATGTGCCCCAGATACATCGGGTTGCGGATATAGCAGTATATGCCGGTATCAACGATGCGCTCAGGCGGCACTTCGATGCCGGGGCCACCGCCGCCATGCCGTGTGCGATAAGTCCCACCGAGGCGATACTGCAAGTAGCCCCACAGAAGTAAAGGGAGGCCCCAAGGTACGAATGGAAGATTTCCACCCCTGATCGCAAGTTCTATAGCGATAATGGCGACGGGATAGACGACGAAAGTCCGCCTCGAAGTGCTCTTGAGCCAGCGCAGCAGATTTCGCTTTTTGCGGCTCGGAGAGGTTGGCGCTGTCTCCACGGTCATGCACCTCCGAATACGAAGTAGAGATGGTCGATCTGTATCGTGCCGTTGGTAAAGCTAATGCGGATGGTTCAGATCCTTCGGTGCGGCGCCATTCGATCAATGCGCGCAATTAGCGGCGCCGCAGGCCGAATTCTAAGTAGCTGGCGGTGATGCCAAGTCAGATTGCGGGAATGGCAGCGAGAGACGGCAGCAAAATTCGGGTTCCAACTCGGTCGTTACCTTCCCCGACCACTTCGTTTCGATGAGCTGGGTAATCAGCTTGGTCCCGAATCCAGAACTCGTCGCCTTGACCGCCTGCTTTGGTTTTTGGTCTTTCCAGATAAGCACGAATTCAGCTCGCCCCTCGCGCTGCTCCATGGCCCAGGTCAACGAAACTTGGCCGACATCGCCGGAGAATGCGCCATACTTACTCGAATTGGTCGCAAGTTCGTGCAGGACCATGCCGAGGTCGAAGCACAGCTCCGCCGGTAGCATCACCTCGCGGCCGTTCGCTTCGATGCGGTCCTGAAACGGCTCAAGCGTTTGCAAGATCAAATCGCGCACGTTGCTCTTGGTCCAGCCGTCGCCACTGATCAGAAGGTTCGATTTTGACATCTGGGACAGGCGCACTTCGAACTTTGCTTTCGCATCGGCCAATGTCTCAGAACTGCGCACAGTTTGGTTGAAGATAGAATTAACGAACTGCAGCATGTTGCCCGACCGGTGTGCGATCTCGCGCACGAGTAGCGTTTGCCGATTGCTGGCCTCGTGCTGACGATGGCAACTCGCGATGAGATTGGCGACGGTCACCAGAAAGACAACTTGGCTTTCGTCGAAGTCGCGCAGTCGCGTGTCATGCACGCCGATGACACCGAAGGGCCGCGTGCCGGTTCCGGCAATGGTGACGCTCATGCCGCTGCGAACGCCGTGGTCATGGAGCAGGGGTGGTCCGTCGAATCGTGTTTCCGTCTGCAGGTCGTGCACCACGACGGGTCCGTCCGCTAATAGAGTGTAGCCCGCCTGAGAGGCTCGCTCGACTCCGACGCGCGCCTTGCCGACGAGCCCCGCATTCCAGCCAACGCCAGCGGCCAGCCACAGGTGGTCGGCCTGATCGGCGAACGGCAAGATCTTGGCCAGGGGCAGCTCCAGTATTTCGGCCACCAGCGCTACGGTCCGGTCCATGAAGTCTTGGAACGAACCCCGCGCCAGGGCCAGCGCTCCGATCTCGGTCAAGGCCCTTTGTTGCGCCAACTGGCGCGTCTTGTCGCGCGCTTCGCGTAATTCCCGTGTCATATCGCGAGAGATCACAAGATAGCCCGTTGGCGTGCCGTCAGGATCAGTGATCAGCGACAACATCTCGTCCCACGTAGTCACCGCACCGGAGCGGTTGGTGAAATCCGCTGTGAAGCGACCTGATCCGGTGCTCCGTGCGGTCTCGGCCGCGGCCAGCGCAGCCTCCCGATCGGCGGGCTGCCAAAAATCGAAGTAAATCATCCCCGCAGCTTCGTCTGGCGAAGCCAGTTCCAAGCTCGCGCATCCGCAGGGGTTGATCGAGCGGACTCTGCCGTCGAGATCCAACAGCTTGATGCAGTCCTTGCTGTTTCGTAGGATGGATTCCGTCAGATTGATGCTGGTATCGCGCGCACGTTCGCTGTCGCGCAGTTCGGTAATATCGTTCAGCGTGTTGATGGCGCCGACCACCTGTCCTGCACTGTCGAGCAGCGGCTGGGGTGAAACCAGCACGTTCTTGCGAACCCTATCGGGCCGCTCAACGATAATCTCTCGGTTTCTGATCCCCTCGCCAGTTTTAAGACACATTGCCATCGGGCAATCCTCGTGCGCCAAAGGCGTTCCGTCCAGCAGGGCCATGCGAAAGGACCCACACCATAGGCTCGAGCCCACCACTGGTTCAACGCCCCACAAGCGGGCCGCGGCCGGATTGAAATACGTTATAGTTCCAATGCGGTCGGTTGTGTAGACGGCGCTCGCCATTGAATCGAAGAGCCGTCGCGACATCTCCAGCCCTTCGGTGGGCTTCAAGTTGGTGACTTGTTCGATTGACATCGGCTCACCTCTCTCAATTCTTGCGGCGCCGCCAGGGTGGAGGTCAAGCGCGCATTTTAAAGTATATAGTGATGGGGCGACATATCAATCGCGGCCGATTCAGCCCCAAAGGTCGAGAGCGGAAGCGGCGACAGCGGTGCGATCGTGAGTGGAATCGTTGACGTATTCTGCGACGATGCCGGCGTCTGTCCTGCTGACGTCGTCCCCGCTGCCATGATAGAGACGTCTGCCGCATTCCGGCGGCTCGGAGTTATGCGCATCTTGCACGCTAGTAGCCGGCCGTGTGCGGTGATGAACGTGTCAACTATGCGCGAGGCCCTAGTCATTCTTGTTTGAGTGGTTGAAACACAAATGAGAAATTCGACCAATCTTGGATGGATTGAAAATCCTCGTGTCGGTGGTTCGATTCCGCCCCCGGGCACCATTATATTCAAAGACTTAACCAAGTAAGCTAGTCTCCGAAGAGTCGTTCTGCTTATCGCCCAAAGGGGAAACGGATGTCTACGGACGCACTAAACCTTCTAGGTCTTGCGTCGAACATAATTGGTGTGGTCGTGGTATTCTTCTA
>JBBKXP010000474.1:0-4483 GCA_037969545.1 Paracoccaceae bacterium
GAACCAATAGTGGGAGTAACAGTCAAAGCAAGCGGTGGCACCGTCGCGCATGCAACGATTAAGTTCCAGAAGAAGTATACGATCGTCTCGGCCGGTGAGATTGGCAAATACTCCACGTATTCCCGAGAAAGCAACCATATGGCTCAACTTGTGTATGAGGAATTGCGCCCGTTTTCTAACAGATGGGAATACTGGGCAGGAAAGTTAACGACTGTCTTCATTTTGCTTGGTTGCATGGTGATTTTTTCTCTGGTTTTGACCCTTGGATTGGATTTTGGTAACGTGACCGATGGTACTTGGCTTGGTATTTCCATAAATGGCAAAGTAGTAACATCACTTGGTGTAACATATTGCTTAGTTTATTTTGGCGATCTACTTCTCAAGCGACGAATGCCAGTCGTATACAGTCCTCGCGCAACATTCTGGCAAAAACATGGAGAAGCTGCCGTGGTTGCCATCTGCGTCGCCTTAGTCACTACATTTATTGTTAGATATTTTACAACTGGATAAACTAGCGGAGATGAAAGCCATATCTCTGCTTAACGCTTAAACGAAAACGCCCACCTTTCGGCGGGCGTTTCGGGGATAATCTCAATCGGGTCGGACTCCGCGAGTTTGCTGCGCAAATTCTCTCTGTCCTCCGCGTCGTTAAACCTTTGGTTTAACGACGGAGACCCAGCTTTTCAATCAGCGACTGATACCGCGCTTCGTCCTTGGACTTGGTGTAGTCCAGCAATTTCCGGCGCAGGGCGACCATTTTCAGCAAGCCACGGCGGCCGTGGTTGTCTTTCTTGTGGATCTTGAAATGTTCGGTCAGCGTGGCGATGCGCGACGACAGGATGGCGACCTGCACTTCGGGCGAACCGGTGTCGTTTTCCTTGGTTGCAAAGTCCTTCATCACGCGCGCTTTGTCTTCGGCTGTAATCGACATCGGGGGCTCCTTTTTCAGTCAAAGGGTTATGGCGCAGGCCGGGATGTCGTCCAGCAAGGCCCGTGGAGGGGTCGCACAGTGAATATCGGTGAGGGATTCCCCGGCGATGGGTGCCAATAGGCGAAAACGCATTGGTTGAAAAGCCTTATCTGGCGGGCCAAGGCTGTGGGGTTTGTGCATAGCCGATGTAAAGCGGGTGTCTGGGGTGTCCGTCCTTGGTGATCCCGAGGGTCAGCAGCGGTCTGCCGGTCTGGTGTAGCAGTGCAATGACGGCCCTGCCGCGGCCGAGGTGGGCGCCGTGGGTCCCCCAGGCGGCGATGACCGGGTCGTGGGGATCGCGCACCCAGGTTGTTGCGCTGTCGGTGATCGCGGCGTCATTGTCGGGCCCGACGGGATCAGCAGCGGCCCGCATCGCCTGCGGGTCGGTGTCGCGCCAGGCAAAGATGTTCGTCACCCGAAACGCGCCGCAGCCCAGAATCCGGGCGCGCCGTTCGCAGCGTTCGACCGTCGGATCGTTCTGCAATTCGGTCGCGGTGGAGGGGTTCAGCATGATGAACAACGCCTGCGGGCCGGTGTCGTCCCAGGTTCGGGTCAGGGTATAGCGGTAGCGTTCGCAGTCGGAATAGACGGCTTGCGATGCGGCGTCGCCTTTCTGGTGGGTGCGGATGATCATCTGGTTATCCGTCCAGCGGTGGCACAAAAACCCGGCTGGGATGCAGTTCGCCGCCGCGATACTGCCCGACCGCGATGGCATGTCCGGCGTGGCTGACCCAGACCTCGTCGCCATATTCCGCCTTGCCCGGAAACACCATCGCGGGGTTGCCGTTGCGCAGTTTGACGACGCTGTCGGCGGGACAGGTCAATTCGGGCAGGTCGGTGAGCCCGGTTTCCAGCGGCCGCAGCAGCGCATCCAGCGCCGGCGTGCGGGCCAGTTTTTCGACCGTTTCCAGCGTCACGCCGTCGCTGACCTGAAACGGCCCGGACCATAGCCGACGCAGGTCGCGCACATGGCCGTGGCAGCCCAGGGCGGCCCCCAGGTCGCGGACGATGCTGCGCACATAACCGCCTTTGCCGCAGGTCATTTCCAGCGTCACATGGTCGTCGTCGGGCCGGTCCGTCAGCACCAGTTCCTCGACCCAGAGCGGGCGGGCCGCAAGATCCATCGCATCACCCTTGCGGGCAATCGCATAGGCCCTTTCGCCGTCGATCTTGACGGCCGAAAACTGTGGCGGGACCTGCATGATGTCGCCGACGAAGTGGCCGAGCTCTGCCTTGATTTCGTCGTCCGTCGGGCGGGCGTCGCTGCTGGCGATCACCGCTCCCGAGGCATCGTCGGTTGCCGTCGACTGGCCGAGCCGCATGGTAAAGCTGTAGCATTTGAGGGCATCGGTGATGTAGGGCACGGTCTTGGTCGCCTCGCCCAGCGCGACGGCCAGAACACCGGTTGCGTCGGGGTCCAGCGTGCCCGCATGGCCGGCCTTTTTAGCCTCGAACGCCCAGCGCACCCTGTTCACCACATCGGTCGATCCGATGCCGGCGGGTTTGTCGACAACCAGCCAGCCGGAAATGTCGCGCCCCTTGCGTCTGCGTGCCATGTGCCCCCCCCCCGAGGATTAAAGATGCGGGTGCTAGTGAACTGTGGTGACCCGGTCAAGCGTTGGCTTTGACCTCAACGCAGGACGCCGACAATCGGACCAAGTTGCAAGCCGGTGTCGTTACGCCCAAGGTCGGGCGCATAGAGCCGCGAAACATTGCCATCAAGGTAGAGGGCATTTTGGACACCGAGCCCGTCGCGGAAAAATCGGGCGAAGTCGTAAAAATTGACCGGCTGGTTCGAGATCGCAAAGTAGACCGGGCCGCCAATGTCGGCGCCGACGCCGTTACGGATGTATTTCGAGGTGCCGCCGGGGATAAAGCGCGGGTGCAGATCGTCGCCGATCACAAGCATCGGCCCGGATTGCGTGGCATAGCGGCAATCGGGCGTATCATTCCGGTAATCTTCGGTGCGCAACACCCGCGCAAAGCTGTCGCCGATGCAGAACACGCCGTTCGGCAACATGCCGAAATTGCCCGGACCCGCGCGGCTGACCAGTGGCGCGATCTGTTGGCGATCTTCGATATACAGGCCCACCGGGCGGCGATCGGGGTGATACATGCCGGCATTCATCGCAAATTGCAGACTTTGTCCCGTGGCCGGTTCGATGGCGGCGAATGATCCAAGGGTCTTGCCTCCGGCATCGTTGAGAAACAGCCGCAGGTCTTCGTTCGCGGGGTCGACCTGACAGGTCGAAAACGACAGCCCCTCCCACGTCATGTCGGTGCAGGTGACGGCGTCTGCCGGTGCGGCAAGTATGGTCAAAACCAACGCCAGCCAGCGCATCAGTCGTCCAGATCCTGTCGGACATGCTCGTCGGCCAGAAGCCGGCGGGTTTCGTCCATCCGGTCAAATGTGTCGTCGATCTCGAATTTGAGATCGGGGGCGAATTTCAGGGTCATGCCCTTGGTCACCAGATGCCGCAGTTCGGATTTGTTGCGGCGCAGCGCGGCCAGCGCCAGTTCCTTGTCCTTGCCGCCCAGCGGCAGAACATAGGCCGTTGCGATGCGCAGGTCGGTCGTCACCCGGACCTCGCCGACGGTGATCAGCATCCGCCCCAGATCAGGGTCGTGCAGGTCGCCCCGGTTCAGAATGTCCGACAGGGTGCGCCGGATCAGTTCGCCGACCCGCAATTGCCGTTGGGACGGCGCGCCGCCGCCGGATGATTTGCCTTTTGCCATGCCCGTTCGTGTAGGCGTTTCGCGCCGCCTTGCCAAGCGAGCCTTTGCCAACTGGGCAAAGGGCCGCTAAACGGACGGAAAAGGGGACGCTGATGGCCGAATTGCCGGGGATCGTGATTACGGGGGCGTCGGGCCGGATGGGCCGGATGCTGATCGATCATGTCGATACCGCTGCGGCTGCCCGACTGGTGGGTGCGGTCGAACGGGCCGGGCACCCTTGGGTCGGGCAGGATGTCGGTGTGGCGATGGGGGGTGCGGCGATTGGCGTGATCGTCAGCGACGACCCGCTCGAGGCATTTGCGCAGGCGCAGGCAGTGATCGACTTTACGATGCCTGCCGCGACGGTGGCGTTTGCGGCCCTCGCAGCACAAGCCCGGGCGGTGCATGTGATCGGGACGACCGGGTTGTCGGGCGACGATCTGGACCGGATCGCGGCGGCGGCGCATCATGCGGTGATCGTGCGGGCCGGGAATATGTCGCTGGGCGTCAATCTGTTGGTGCAGTTGACCCACAAGGTCGCGGCGGCGCTGGATGCGGATTTCGACATCGAGGTGATCGAGGCGCATCATGGCAACAAGGTTGATGCGCCGTCAGGCACTGCGCTGATGCTGGGACAGGCGGCGGCGGCGGGCCGCGGTGTTGATCTTGAGGCCGTGGCGGATCGCGGCCGGGAGGGAATGACCGGCGCACGTCTGCGCGGTCACATCGGGTTCAGTTCGATCCGGGGCGGCGATATCGTCGGCGAACACGACGTGCTGTTTGCGGCCCCCGGCGAGC
>JBBKXP010000475.1:0-7059 GCA_037969545.1 Paracoccaceae bacterium
CATTTAGCGCATCTGCGTTTGATCTTCTTGCGAGTACGGGTCTTTTTTCAAACACACATCGCAGTGGCCACCACGCGCACGTCGCTTTGTCCGGCGAGAGATTGGCAATATGGAGCTACGCGGAAATGTCTTTCGTCGACTTCGTGCCAGACCAGAATAGTCAGCAACGTGTGCCACTAAAATGCGAGCCTCTTTTTAGGAATGCTAAATGACCGCGTTGTCTGCAATGCAATCTTTGCGAGATCGCTTTTTCCCTCGCTGAACACCTCAGGTGCGCCCTAAGCCCGCACCACCTTCTCATAACTTTCCGCCACGTCCCGCGTCATTGCCCCGACCTCGAACATATAGTCACCGATCTGGCCGACCGGCGTCACCTCGGCCGCTGTCCCCGTCAGCCAACATTGCTCGAAACCTTCCAGTTCCTCGGGCATGATGTGGCGTTCGTGGACCTTGATCTGTTCGTCCTGCAGCATCGCGCCGTTCGAATACACCTCGATGCTGCTGGCGCTGGGAGTCGGGTATTTCGTGTTCTCCGAAGTGCCGACATGGACAATGCTGGCCGGAGCCGCAGTGGTGATTTCCGCCGGCGTGCTGATCATCTGGCGCGAACGGGCGCTGGGGCTGGAGCGGGCGAAGCAGAGGAAGGCAATGGGGAACGTGGGGGGTTAGACGACGTTTTCGTCGACTTCTTCCTTGACCTGACCCCATGCAAGCATGGTGAATACTGCCGTCCCGCCGACGATGTTTCCGACGAGAACCGGGATGAAAAAGCCGAAAACTGCGGCAACAAAGCCAAGTTCGCCCCGCAAGACCAGAAACGCCATTTCGACCGAACCGGCGATGATATGGGTGAACCCGCCCGCCGCGATCAGCCACGTCATGACGACGATGATAAAGAAATTGTCGCGCTCGCCTGCGGCCAGCATCCAGACCAGCGCCGCAACCAGCAAGCCGGCCGGTATGCCACGAACGAAACTGACCAGCGGTCCGCTGCCAGTCGCATGTTCGGATAAATCGTGGATCGCGGTCAGGACAGACGCGTCGAACACCGGCGTCCAGACGATGAAAGCGGCGGCGATGAACGCCCCGACGACGTTGGCCGCAAGCACAATAGCCCAAAGCCGTGCGACCGCGCTGCCTGTTGCGAGGTCTTTCTTGGTCAGCAACGGCATGACGGTTGTGATCGTATTCTCGGTGAAAAGCTGCATCCGTCCCAGGATGACAATCAGAAACCCGAGCGTGTAACCAACACTTTCAACCAGCGGTCGCCATGCGGTATCGGGCAGGCCAGCACGCAGGATCGCCTCGCCGATGATCGAAAAGCTGATGCAGATACCAGCCGCCGTCCCCGATCGCCACAGCGATATCGCAGGTCGCGCAAGCTCGTCCGCCCCTTCGCGTCGCACGACCTCGTAGACAAGGCGGGCTGAAAGGTGGCTGGCGTCTTCGACCGCTTCTCCGCGCGCCTTTTTTTCGACCTTCGACGCTTTTTTTCCGTTCATGCGCTATCCTCGGCTAAACCTCGGTCATCCTGTGGGATGCGATGCGGTTTCGTCAGGCCCGCACCAACTTCTCGTAACTCTCGGCCACATCCCGCGTCATCGCCCCGACCTCGAACATATAGTTACCGATCTGGCCGACCGGCGTCACCTCGGCGGCTGTCCCCGTCAGCCAACATTGTTCGAACCCTTCCAGTTCCTCGGGCATGATGTGGCGTTCGTGGACCTTGATCTGTTTGTCTTGCAGCATCTGGATGACCGATTGCCGGGTGATGCCGTTCAGGAATGCGTCGGCCTTGGGTGTATGCACCTCGCCGTCCTTGACGAAAAAGATGTTGGCCCCCGTCGCCTCGGCCACATAGCCGCGATAGTCGAACATCATGGCGTCCGAACAGCCCTTCGCCTCGGCGGCGTGTTTGGACATGGTGCAGATCATGTAAAGGCCCGATGCCTTGGCCTCGGACGGGATGGTTTCGGGGCTGGGCCGTTTCCATTTGGCGATGTCGAGTTTGGCGCCGCGCGTCTTGGCGTCCCCGTAATAATTGCCCCATTCCCAGCCGGCGACTGCCATGCGGACCGGGTTGCGTTTGGCCGAAACCCCCATGTCCTGGCCCGACCCGCGCCATGCCAGGACGCGCACATAGGCGTCGGTCCAGCCATTCGCTGCCAACATCGCATCCTTGGCGGCGTCGATTTCCTCGGCACTGTAGGGGATTGGCATGTCGAGCAATTCGCCCGACCGCAAAAGCCGCAGCGAATGGTCGTGGCCTTTGAAGATTTTGCCGTTGTAGCAGCGTTCGCCCTCGAACACGGCCGAAGCATAGTGCAGGGCGTGGGTCAGGATATGGACCTTGGCGTCGCGCCAGTCGACCAAGCCGCCGTCCATCCAGATTTTACCATCGCGATCGTCGTATGAACCTGCCATTTTCCATCCTCCGATTTGCATTTATGTCGCAATTAGGTCCGCTTCGGACATATTCTTGCGTGAAATCGCGGAATCGCTAACAGTTGAGTCTTGGAATGTCAACAAGGCTGACGTATCTTGCCGTCAACGAGGGCGGAGACCAAAATGGCCGAACCAGCCACCAACAGCGGCCAGGCGCTGCTGTTCCTGACCGACGAACAGCTGCGCAAAGGGATCGAGGCGATGTTTTTCGCCTATCGCGGCTTCACGGCCGACCCGGACCGGATTCTGGGCGATATGGCCTATGGCCGGGCCCATCACCGGGCGCTGCATTTCATCCATCGCAGCCCCGGCACCACCGTCAATAACCTGCTGTCGATCCTTGGGGTTACAAAGCAGTCGCTGAATCGTGTGTTGCGCAGCCTGATCACGGACGGTTTGGTCGCCAGCAGAGTTGGGCGGCAAGACAAGAGGGAACGCCATCTGCACCTGACCGACAAGGGGTCGGCGCTGGAACGCGCGCTGTCGGATGCCCAGCGCGACCGGATGCGCAGCGCCTATCGCGCGGCTGGGCCGGTGGCGGTGGCAGGGTTCCGCCACGTGCTTGAGGCGATGATGGACGACGATATGCGCCGCCAATACGAGGCGCTGAAGGATAGACCGGCATGAGTATGGACGACCCCCATCTGTTGATCGTGGATGATGACGAGCGGATTCGCGGCCTGTTGCAGAAGTTCCTGATCCGCAGCGGTTTCCTGGTGACGGCTGCCCGCGATGCGGCCCATGCCCGCCGGATACTCGCCGGACTGGAATTTGACATGATCGTGCTGGACGTGATGATGCCGGGCGAAGACGGGATGAGCCTGTGCCGTGATTTGCGGTCGAAAATCACGACGCCGATCCTGCTGTTGACCGCCAAGGGTGAAACCGGCGACCGGATCGCCGGGTTCGAAGCCGGAGCGGACGACTATCTGGCGAAACCGTTCGAGCCGAAGGAACTGCTATTGCGCATCAACGCGATCCTGCGTCGGGTGCCTGCCGCCGAACCTGCCGTGGTACGCCCGAAAACGCTGCAACTGGGCGGGATCCGATATGACATCGACCGGGGCGAGATGTGGCATGGTGACACCCAGGTGCGGCTGACCGCCACCGAAAGTCATCTGATGCGGATCTTTGCCGCCCGGCCCGCCGAACCGTTTTCGCGGGGGCAACTGGTCGAGGAGCTGAGCCGGTCGGGGGGGCAGACCCAGGAACGCGCCGTCGACGTGCAGATCACCCGGTTGCGCCGCAAGCTGGAGGCCGACCCGAAGCAACCGCGCTATCTGCAGACGGTGCGGGGCTCGGGGTATATGCTGGCGCCGGATTAGGGGTCTTTCCGCATTTGCGACGTGTGGAGCCTCCGGCGGGGATATTTTGGTCCAAAAAGAAGCTGATGGGTTGAGTCTTGTCCTCGAATTCTGTTCCTTGGGGCCATGACCACCGCGCTTGTCACCCATCCCGACTGCCTCGGCCACATCACGCCCCCCGGCCATCCCGAACAGGTGGCCCGGCTCGATGCCGTGATCGGGGCGCTGGCCGGGATGGATCTGCTGCGGGTCAACGCGCCGATGGCCGCCGAGGACGACCTGCTGCGGGTGCATCCCGCTGCCCATATGGCCGCCCTGCGCCGGGCCGCGCCAGAAACCGGCCAGCGCGCGCTTGACCCCGATACCTGGATGTCGCCCGGCACACTGGCCGCCGCCTATCGCGCCGCCGGTGCCGTTGTACGGGCCGTCGATATGGTGCTGGGGGGCGAGGCGGCCAATGCCTTTGCCGCGATCCGTCCGCCGGGGCATCACGCGGAACAAGAGACTGTCATGGGCTTTTGTCTGTTCGGCAACGTCGCTGTCGCCGCCAAGCATGCGTTGGATCATCACGGGTTGAAACGCGTCGCCATCGTTGATTTTGACGTCCATCACGGCAATGGCACGCAGGCCCTGCTGCAGGACGATCCGCGCATTCTGTTCGTGTCCAGCCAGCAGATGCCGATGTGGCCGGGCACCGGCGATCCGGCGGATACGGGCGAGCATGACAACGTGGTCAACATTGCCTTTCCGGAAGGCACCGGGTCGCAGGTGTTTCGGGAAACCTACGAGCGGGACGTTTTCCCGCGCCTCGCGGCGTTTTCTGCGGAACTTCTGTTCATCTCGGCCGGGTTCGATGCACATGCGCGTGATCCATTGGCGGGCATGATGCTGACCACCGACGATTACACATGGGTGACAGAACGCCTTTGCGATCTGGCAGCCGAACATTGTCAGGGCCGCGTGGTATCTGCGCTGGAAGGCGGGTATGATCTGCAGGCCCTGGGTGACAGTGTTGCCGCCCATGTCAAGGTTTTGAAGGAGCGTGGCGCATGAGTGACCAACCTGTTGATGCGATGAGTTTCGAGGACGCGATCAAGGAATTGGAGTCAGTCGTCGCCAAGCTGGAGCGCGGCGAAGTCGCGCTGGACGATTCGATCGCCCTGTACGAACGCGGTGCGGCGTTGAAGAAACGTTGCGAAGCCAAACTGAAAGAGGCCGAAGAGAAGGTCGCCAAGATCACGCTTGAGGATGGTCAGCCGGTCGGCACCACGCCGCTGGATGCCTGACACCTTTACCATCACGCCCATCTGCGGCCCGATGCCTGCCGGGTTTCGCCCGCTTCTGGCTTATGCGGCAGAGGCGAGCGTGAACGGAATCAATGCCGCACTTGCCGGTCAGTCCGGCCCGGTGCCCGACGGGATGCGCTATGCGGTGCGGGGCGGCAAGGCGGTCAGGGCACTTCTGGTGTTGGAAACCAGCCGCCTTTACGGCGTCGACATGGCCCGCGCACTGCCCGCTGCGGCCGCAATCGAATGTCTGCACGCCTATTCGCTGGTCCACGATGACCTGCCCTGCATGGACGACGACGCGCTGCGCAGGGGCCAACCAACCGTACATGTAAAATGGGACGAGGCGACGGCGATTCTGGTCGGCGATGCCCTGCAGGCGCTGGCGTTCGAACTGGTGACAAAGACCGGCAGCATGGCGATGGTTTCGACGCTGGCCCTTGCTGCCGGGGTGCGCGGCATGGTCGGAGGGCAGGCTGCGGATATTGCCGCCGAATCCGCCGCGGGGCCACTGTCCCTGGATCAGATTATCGCCCTGCAGGCGCAAAAGACCGGCGCCCTGATCGTCTGGTCGACCCATGCCGGCGCAACGATGGCGGGACGCGATGTGACCGAACTGTCGCTTTTCGGTGAGAACCTCGGGCTGGCGTTCCAGATCGCCGACGATGTTCTGGATGTGACAGGAGACGCCGCCAAGGTTGGCAAGGCGGTGGGCAAGGACCGGGCAGCGGGCAAGGCAACGTTTGTGTCGCTTCTGGGTCTGGACGGGGCAAAACGCCGCGCCGCTGAACTGGTGCAAGAGGCCAGTGATTCCCTTAGTGGGTTTGGCAGCGATGCCGATACCCTGCGCGATGTCGCCCGTTTCGTGCTGAGCCGCGACAAATGACTGGTGCCCGACATGACTGACCGCCCTTCGACCCCGTTGCTGGACACCATCCAGACTCCCGCCGACATGAAACGCCTGTCGGATACCGAGTTGCGCAAACTGGCGGACGAGGTGCGGGCCGAAACGATTTCGGCGGTGTCTGTCACCGGCGGCCATCTGGGCGCGGGGCTGGGCGTGGTCGAATTGACCGTGGCACTGCATGCCGTGTTTGATGCGCCGAAAGACAAGATCATCTGGGACGTGTCGCATCAGACCTACCCGCATAAGATTCTGACTGGACGGCGCGACCGGATTCGCACCCTGCGGCAAAAGGACGGCCTCAGCGGATTTACCAAGCGATCCGAATCGCCCTATGACGCCTTCGGCGCGGCGCATTCCAGCACCTCGATTTCCGCCGCTTTGGGCTATGCCGTCGCCCGCGATCTGGGCGGCGCGCCTGACACCGGCATCGGCGACGCCATCGCGGTGATCGGCGACGGGGCGATGTCGGCGGGCATGGCTTACGAGGCAATGAACAACGCCGGCCACCTGAAAAAGCGGCTGATCGTGATCCTGAACGACAACGAGATGTCGATCGCAGAACCGGTCGGCGCGATGTCGTCCTATCTGTCCCGGCTTTATGCCGGAGAGCCGTTTCAAGAACTGAAGGCAGCCGCCAAGGGCGCCGTATCGCTGCTGCCCGAACCGTTCCGCGAAGGCGCAAAGCGCGCCAAGGACCTGCTCAAGCACATGACCGTCGGGGGCACGCTGTTTGAAGAATTGGGATTTTCCTACCTTGGCCCCATCGACGGGCACGACATGGATCAGCTGCTGAACGTGCTGCGCACCGTCAAGGCGCGGGCGTCCGGGCCGATCCTGATTCATGCGATCACAAAAAAGGGCAAAGGCTACGGCCCCGCCGAAAATGCGCGTGATCGGGGGCACGGCGTGGGCAAGTTCGATGTAGTATCGGGCGAGCAGAAGAAAGCAGTGTCCAACGCGCCGTCTTATACCTCTGTTTTCGCCGATACTCTCCTGGCGCTGGCAGCCAGGGACTCGCGCATTTGCGCCGTGACGGCGGCAATGCCGGACGGCACAGGGCTGAACCGCTTCATGGAACGTTATGCCAGCCGCTGTTTCGACGTCGGCATCGCCGAAC
>JBBKXP010000476.1:0-4943 GCA_037969545.1 Paracoccaceae bacterium
AATACGGATCGACCGCCCCGCCGGACATGGCATGCCCAGCCATCGGGTCCGGCGTTGCCTGTGATTGTGCTCGGCTCGCGGCCACCGCCGCCCCGCTGGCAGCCACCAGACCGCCGACCAACAGCGCGCGTCGCGACGCGGATACCGGCCCCGTGACAACGGCGGGTGGCGCTGAATGCCGCAATGTCTTCTCGGCGGACGACGCATCGCTCGCTCGCTTCCCGGTATCGGCAGGCATGGACGTGGTCCCTTCAGGTGAAACGCAGGTCAAAGTCCTGGCGCAAAAAGTTAGCTTCGGCTAATAATCATCGCTCAGACTATACAAGTCAATCCCGATCGTGCGAGGATGGCGGCATGACGAATGATGAGATCCTTGAATCTGCGCCACTGGAGGCCGAGGCGCGCGCGGTCGAAACCCGCGCCGAGGCCTTCATCGGCGTGCGCGAGGCGCGCCGCAGCGAGGTGGCGGAGGACTATGTCGAACTGATCGCCGAACTGATTCACGAGAACGGCGAGGCCCGGCCGGTTGATATCGCGACCCGAATGGGTGTGACCGCGCCGACGGTCGCGAAAACACTCGGCCGTCTGGCCCGGGACGGCCTGATCACCCGAGCGAAATACCGCTCGGTCTTCCTGACCGAAGAAGGCCGGGCACTTGCCAAGGAATGCAGGCACCGCCACGAGATCGTCCTGCGGTTCCTGCTGAGTCTTGGTCTCGACTCTGAGACAGCCGAACGCGACGCCGAAGGCATCGAGCACCATGTCAGCGAACGGACGCTTGCCCTGTTCGCGGCGTTTGCCCAGCGGTCATAGGCAGGTGGCTGCCGCTGTAACAAGTCAATTGGCTGCGGACTTGAACAAGCCAACCTACGGATTCTCGAAGAAACGTGATTCAATGCCACTGGCATTTGGATCGAGTGGATTGTAGATCAGGGATATGAAACAGTGGGCGCGCTTTTTTTGCATTCTTTCACTCGTGGCTTTTGCCATGGGAGCTGTCGCGCAGTCTGCAGGCTCAATTGCCATGGCCTCTTCAATGATCACGGCGGATGGCAGCATGACGGCGATGGACGATTGCGACGCCTGCGGCGATTTGGAATCCGGTAAGATGGGTTCCGTCTGTGATTTCGTGTGCAATGCTGCGGGCGTGGTCGCTTTTCTTTCGATTCCGGCTGATACCAGCCCGGTCGCCGCCGCCGTAGCCCATGAAATCCAGCTAGAGCAGGTTCCCCACGGAATTTTCGGCCCCCCGGCCAAACAACCTCCTCGAATTTACCTCTGATCTGACACACGGCGCCTGATTGCGCTTGGTGTGCTTCCCGTTGCCGAACGCCCGCAAAAGGTCGTTTGCAGGGGTCTTTGGAACGTTGCTGCACAATTGCTTTGGCGGCGCACAGTGAAATCAGAGAGCATCCATCCATGTCGAACGAAATCAATCCCGTACTCACGCGCAGATCGCTTCTCGCGGCGTCCCTGGTGGGCGTCGCGGCCACGGCCTTCGGCAAGCCCTTGCGCGCCGAACCGCAAATCCGCAGCTTTTCGCTGCGCCCCGCGCCGGGACAGGCAAGGCTGGTGCCTGATCCCTATCCGGAAACGCCCGTTTGGGGCTTCAACGGCCAGGTTCCCGGCCCGGAGCTGCGGGCTCGGCAGGGCGAACGGCTGCGCATCGACGTCACGAACGGTCTGGACGAGGAAACCACCGTCCATTGGCACGGGCTTCGTCTGCCGAATGCGATGGACGGGGTTCCGCACTTGACGCAAAAGCCGATCGCCCCCGGAGAAACCTTCACCTATGAATTCGATGCGGTCGATGCCGGAACCTTCTGGTATCACCCGCACCAGCGCAGTTTCGAGCAGGTCGGTCGCGGGCTCTACGGGCCGCTCATCATCGAGGAACCCAACGCTCCGCAGGTCGATCGCGATATCACCTGGGTACTCGATGACTGGCGGCTGACACAGGACGCAGAGATCTCGAATGACTTCGGCGCGGCCATGGACATGAGTCACGCAGGTCGCCTGGGAAACACTGTCACGATTAACGGGCAGATCCCTGATGTCTTCGCGGTGCGGCAGGGTGAACGCATCCGGCTACGGCTGATCAATGTCGCCAACGCCCGTATCTTTGCGCTCGACTTTGGCGACCTTTCCGCGCGCATCATCGCGCTCGACGGCCAGCCGGTCACGCCTCACGTCGCGCCGAAAGGGGTCTTGGTTCTGGGCCCGGCGATGCGTGCCGATATCATGCTCGATTGTCCTGCCAGCCCCGGTGCGCGGGTTCAACTTGTCGACCGCGCCTATCGTGGCAACGAATTCAACCTGTTGGATGTCGTCTATGACGACACGCCCCTGCGCGCCGCGCCGCCTGATTGGGAGATTGCCCTGCCTGCCAATCCGCTTGCCGAACCTGATCTGAACGCAGCCCACCGTCACGAGATCCTGTTCACCGGGGGCATGATGGGAGCAATGGTCGAGCGCGAAATGGGCCTGAGCCAGTCAGGCAGTATGATGGGCGGCATGATGGGTGGCGTCGTGGGCGGCGGCATGTGGTTCGTCAATGGCGTGGCGGCCGAAGGGCACATGCTCGATCCTTTTCTGACATTGGAACGCGGGGCGAGCCATGTCCTCCAAATGACCAACGCGACGGCGTTCGACCATCCGATCCACCTGCACGGCCACTCCTTTCGCGTCATCAGCCGCGATGGGGTGCCGACCGAATTCCGTGAATGGCAGGACACCGTGCTGATCGCACCGCGCGAACGGGTCGAGATCGCCCTGGTCGCCGACAATCCCGGCGACTGGATGTTCCATTGCCACATCCTCGAGCATCAGGCGGCCGGGATGATGGGCGTGATCCGTGTCGCCTGAGCAGAGGAACAAGCAACTTGAAACCGATGAAATTTGGATATTGGCCGACCCGGCGCACGGTTCTCACTGCGGCACTCGGTATCGGCGTCGCCACGATGTTGCCGGAGCTCGTACAGGCGGCCAGCGATGGCGATCCAGAGGTACTTGCCTTTGATGGCGATACCATCCTGCTTGCAGGCCGGAAGCTGTTCGTCAGTGGCGATGGCGGCGGGATCTGGGCCGTACTAGAGATACCGGGGCAGGTGCTGTCGCTGGCGACCCATCGCGACCGGCCCGGCCGTGTGGTTGCAGGACTGGCCGAGGGTGGCGTCAGGATTTCCGAAGATGGCGGCGCCGTGTGGCGCGTCAGTGATGTCGGGCTGCCTGATGGAGAGATCAATGCCGTTGCAATCGCCTCGCGGAATTCTGACATGATCTATGCCTCGGTTCGTGGCGACGGTTTGTGGAAAAGCGAGGACGCCGGTGCAAACTGGTCGCTCGCCATGGACCGTCCCTGGCTCGACGAGGCCGAGCACGATCCGCTCACTCTGGCTTCGGTCGAGCTTGAGACCGGCATGGGCGGCATCTGGATTTACGCCGGCACCGACGCCGGGCTGACGCGGGTGCCAGATTGTTTTTGTCGCTGGCAAGACGTGCAGCCAGGTAACGCCATGGATGCGCTGGTCACAGGCAATGCGCCGCCGCCCGAAGCGCCATTGCCAAGCGGCGAACCGATCCTGTCGCTGGCCAGTGCGCTATCGGCGCCGGAACGGCTGTTTGCCGCGCTGCCCTCGGGGATCTGGGCATCGGCGGATGGCGGCGTCGTGTGGCAGCAGATGACCGGCAGTGCCGCGACCGCCGTAGCGGTTCATCCCGAGAACGAGACCTACATCGCCGCCTTGTTTGGCGGCACCTTGAAACTTAGCCGCGATGGCGGCGCAACCTGGACCGAAACAGGGACCAGATGAAGGAGAGAATGATGCAGAGAAGAACCGTACTCGGCCTGATCGGCGGCGGCATTGTCGGAATGGGGGCCATGTCCACATCGGCCTGGGCGCAAGCTGCAGGCGATGTGGCGTCCGATCCGGCGGGCAGCGAAAGGCAGATCACCGTCTGGCGCGATCCGGGCTGCGGCTGCTGTGATGCTTATGGGGATTATCTCGAACAGAACGGGTTCACCGTAACGCGTGTGGATGACCGCGATTTCGACAAGCGCTCGGTCGAGGTCGGTGTGCCCGCTCAGGGCATCGGCTGCCACCTGGCTGAGATAGAGGGCTACTATGTCAGCGGTCTCGTCCCGGTCGACATCATCGACCGGCTGCTGAAAAACCGCCCCCCGATTACCGGCATCACCTTGCCGGGTATGCCCGCGAATGCGCCGGGTATGGCTGCCGTCAAGACAGGCACGCTAAGGACCTACGCCTTTGGCCCGGAGGGAATTTCAGTCTATGCCGATGAATAAGGGTCCGAAATTCCGATCGACGAAGGTCGCGGCCAGACGGTCAGTGCAACTGGGTCTTATGGTGACCGCGCTCGCGACCACCGGCCTTGTGGTGCTGGCCCAATCGGAACCGACGGACCCGCGTGTCGAGGGCCTCACGTTTCTGGGAGAGCCCGTTTTTGCAGCCGACGTCGCGGCGGGCCAACAACTTTACGCAGAAAACTGCGCCAGCTGCCATGGTGCCAACCGCGAAGGTCAGCCGGATTGGCGTCGTCGTCTTGATACCGGAAGAATGCCAGCCCCGCCGCATGATGAGACCGGCCACACCTGGCATCACGCAGACCGCGCTCTTTTTCAGATCACAAAGGGCGGGGTTGCAGCCGTCGTGCCGGGATATGAGAGCGACATGCCGGCCTTCGGAGAGGTTCTAACAGACGCAGAGATCGCGGCTATCCTCGTCTACATCAAGAGCAACTGGCCTGAGCGGCAACGTGAGTTCCAAGCCGAAGTTTCAGCCAATGACACGGGCGGGTGAAGATCGACAGGGTGTCAGGACGGAGTCTTTCGACGAAAGCCGATCCACCGGGGGACCAATTCGACATATCGGTAATATTCCGACCTCAGGCTCTCGCGCAACATATCCTCTTCCGACCTGATC
>JBBKXP010000477.1:0-6717 GCA_037969545.1 Paracoccaceae bacterium
CTGCCAGCCTTTCTGGTGGCGATGGTGCTGATCGGGTCCGGGTTCACCATGCGCCATCAGCGCGGCGGGCGCACCGGGGTCATGGTGCTGGCGGCGATTCTGCTTTCGTTCGGGCTGTATTTCATCCGCAACTTTGCGCAGATTCTCGGCGAAAACGGGCAACTTCCAGTCCTGCTCGCGGCATGGGCGCCGCCCTTGGCGGCAATCGGCCTGTCGCTGGGCCTGCTGCTGCATCTGGAGGATGGCTGATGCGTCGTCTTCTTGTGATCCTCTGCCTTCTGTTCCCGACGTTTGGCATTGCGCAACAGGCCGCCACCCTTGTCGCCGATGATGTCGTGGTCACGGCCGATCAGCGCCTGATCGCTAACGGCAATGTCGAGGTGCTGTATCAGGGCACCCGGCTGTCGGCCGCGTCGATCACCTACGATCAGCCCAGCGACCGGTTGCTGATCGGCGGGCCGATCTTTATCCGGGCCGAAGACGGGACGATCTTTACCGCCGATCAGGCCAGCCTGGATCCGCAACTTGCCAACGGCATCCTGCTGGGCGCGCGGCTGGTGCTGGGCCAGCAGTTGCAGATGGCAGCCAATCAGATCACCCGCGTCGATGGCAATCTGACACAGCTTTACAAGGTCGCAGCCACGTCTTGCGCCGTTTGCGGCAACCAGACCCCACTGTGGGAAATCCGGGCCGAACGGGTCGTCCACGATCAGGCGGCCCGACAGCTCTACTTTGAAAACGCGACATTCCGCGTCATCGGCGTTCCGGTATTCTGGGTGCCACGGATGCGCCTGCCAGACCCGTCGCTCACCCGTGCCACCGGCCTGCTCGTGCCGTCGTTCCGGACCTCGACCGATCTGGGGTTCGGGGTGAAACTGCCCTATTTCATCAAACTGGGCGATAGCCGTGACCTGACCCTCACGCCCTACCTCGGGCGCGACACGCGCACCCTCGAGGCTGATTTCGCCGCTCAGAAAGGCTTGCCGATAGCGCGCCTCGAGGGCGCGGTCAGTCGCGACGCGATCCTGCCGGACGAAACCCGCGGCTACATCTTTGCGGCGGCAACATTCCGGCTTCCAAAGGACTACCAGCTTGCGATCGATATCGAAGGTGCCAGCGACAAGACCTACCTGCTGGACTACGGATTTGGCGGGACCGACCGTCTTGAAAGCACGATCAATCTGACGCAGGTGCGCGCCGACAGCCTGTTCCAGATCGAAGCCGTTTATTTCCAGACGCTACGCACCACCGAAGACAACGCAACCCTGCCGCCGGTCGTCTTTGACCTTGGCTACCGCCGCGACCTCTATCCCGCCGCATTGGGCGGCACACTGACCTTGTCGGGCGATGTCGAGGCGCACCAGCGCTATTCGTCGGCCCCCGGTGACGAGCAGCGTGATGTGGCGCGGCTGGCCCTTTCGGCAGACTGGACGCGCGACTGGATGCTGGGTGGTAGTGGGCTGCTGGCACAGACCATGATTGGCGCAAATGTCGACTATTACCGCACCACCCAGGACCCCGCCATCGACCCCGATGTGATCCGCTCAACGCCCTATGTGATGACGACGCTGCGCTGGCCGCTGATGCGCAGCACCCCTGAAGCGACGCAGATCATCGAACCGGTGGTGAGCCTTGCCTGGTCCGAAACCACTGGCGGCACGGTTGCCAACGAGGACAGCACCCGCGTTGAATTCGATAGTGCAAATCTGATCGCCCTGTCCCGGTTTCCTGGCGAGGACGCTTACGAATCCGGCTTTCGTCTTGCCACCGGAATTACCTGGAGCCGCGTTGCGACGCCGGGAAACAGTGCGCGGCTGACGTTCGGGCGGGTATTCCGTGAAACCGCCAACGCGGATTTCAGCACCACTTCGGGACTGAGCGGCACCCGGTCCGACTGGCTGCTGGCCGGACAGTTCGATTTTGGCAACGGGCTCAGACTGGATGGTCGCGCAGTGCTCGACGGCACCTTTACCCCGCAGAAAACCGAAGCCCGCATCGCCTGGGGCAATGCCAAACTTGACCTTGCGGCCTCATACGTCTGGTTGCCAACCGATCTGGCCGAAGATCGCGATGACGACGTGTCGGAATGGAACCTTGACGCCGCCTATCGGCTGAACGATCGCTGGTCGGTCGGTTTGAACGGGCGCTATGACGTGGCGGCAAGGGTTCCCGCCTACGCGGGCCTGGATGTCGGCTGGCAGAATGAATGCGTGACCGTCGCCCTTTCGGTCTCGCGCCGCTATACAAGTTCGACTATCCTTAATCCGACAACCGATTTCGGGCTGTCCGTCTCGCTGAACGGCTTTTCTGCCGGGCGCAGTGGCGGTGTTGCCCGCGCATCCTGTGCGAACTGAAAAAAAGACGATGAACGAGGCACGCATGACCCTTTCCAACCGCCTGAAACTCTGGCTGACCCTTGGCCTGCTTGCGCTGCCGATCGGCGTCCTTGCTCAGGGCCTTTTCTCGCCTGCAATCACCGTTGACGATCGGGTCATAACAAATTTCGAGGTCGACCAGCGGATCAAGCTGCTCGAACTGTTCCGCACTGCTGGCGATCTGCCCAAGTTGGCGCGCGACGGATTGATCGAGGATCGCCTGAAGCTGGATCAACTGGAGCGGGCCGGCGTGCGTCTGACAGACGAGGGACTGCAGGGCGCGATGGAAGAATTTGCCGGTCGCGCCAACATGGACCTTGAACAATTCACCACCGTGCTCAACCAGAACGGTGTCGATCAGGCCACCTTGCGTGATTTCGTCAAAATCGGGATCAGCTGGCGCGATTACGTCCGCAATATCTATGGTCGCCGCGCCGAAATCACCGACGCCGAAGTCGATCAGGCTTTGGGACAATCCAGCCGTAGCGGTGCCGGAATCGAGGTCTTGCTCAATGAAATCATCATTCCTGCCCCGCCACCCGAAGCGGCACAGGCCCTTGCCACAGCCACGCGGATTTCGCAACTGACCAGCACGGCAGCTTTCGAGGCCGAGGCGCGCCGCGTCTCTGCCTTGCCATCGCGCGCCAACGGTGGCCGGCTCGACTGGTTGCCGATCAGCAATTATCCGCCGCAATTGCGCGGCATCATTCTGGCCCTGTCCAACGGTCAGGTCACCGCGCCGCTGCCGATCACCAATGGCGTCGCCCTGTTCCAGATGCGCGGAACCCGCGAAGTACGTCAACCGATCCCCGAACCTGCCGAGATCGACTTTGCCGCCCTCTATTTGCCCGGCGGACTTTCTGAAAGTGGTCTGCGCGAGGCCGCCCGCGTCGCCGGCCAGGTCGACACCTGCGATGATCTTTTTGGCGTCGCGCGCAATTTGCCCGCCGAACAGCTCGAACGCTCAAAGCTGCCGCCAGACCAGATTCCTACCGACGTGGCGATGGAACTCGCCCGCCTTGATCCGGGCGAATATTCGGCCAACCTGACCCGCGCCGACGGTCAGACACTGGTGTTCCTTATGTTGTGCAATCGGGTGCCTGCCGCCGCCGCCGATGTGAACCGCGAAGATGTTGCGAACCAACTGCGCGGCCAGCGTCTGGCTGGCTTTGCCGATGCGCTTGTGGCCGATTTGAAGGCAGCCGCTATAATCAATTACTACTGAATCCATGACCATCGTCATCAGTTGCGGCGAACCGGCGGGCATTGGGCCAGAGGTCGCAGCAAAAGCCTGGGACAGGCTGCGTGGTTCTCTGCCTGTCCTGTGGATCGGCGACCCGTCACACCTTCCCAAGGGAACCCCGTGGC
The DNA here is from genome assembly GCA_037969545.1 of Paracoccaceae bacterium. GTDB lineage: Bacteria > Pseudomonadota > Alphaproteobacteria > Rhodobacterales > Rhodobacteraceae > JBBKXP01. The sequence goes on from JBBKXP010000477.1 coordinate 3,744, forward strand.
AGGCCGCCACGCCTGATGACGCCGCCAATGTCGCCGCCACTGCCCTGCCGGTGCTTGTGCGCGACTTTGGTGGCCCGGCCCATCCCGGCCGTCCCGTCGCGGCGCAGGCGCAAGGCGTCATCGACGCAATTGCCACCGGAGTCGATCTGGTGATGCGCAGCGCCTGCAGCGCCATTTGCACCGCCCCGATCCACAAAAAGGCATTGGCCGACGGTGCCGCATTCGCCTACCCCGGTCACACCGAATTTCTGGCCGCCCTTGCAGGCGTCGACCGGGTTGTGATGATGTTGGCCTGCGACGCGCTGCGCGTCGTGCCGGCGACAATCCATATTCCACTGGTCGAGGTGCCCGAGGCTCTGACTGCCAGCCTGCTGACTGATACGATCCTGATCACCCACGCCGCATTGCGCCGCGATTTCGGGATCGCCCGACCACGCATCGCCGTCGCCGGCCTGAACCCCCATGCGGGCGAAGGCGGCAAGATGGGCACCGAAGAGATCGCCATGATGATCCCCGTCATCGCGGCACTGCAGGCAGAAGGGCTGGACCTGCGCGGACCGATGTCCGCTGACACGATGTTTCACGCCGCCGCACGGGCGACCTACGACGCGGCGATCTGCGCCTACCACGATCAGGCGCTGATCCCGATCAAGACGCTGGATTTTTCCGGCGGCGTAAACGTGACGCTGGGCTTGCCTTTCATCCGCACCTCGCCCGATCACGGCACCGCGTTTGATATTGCCGGACAGGACAAGGCCGATCCGACTTCGATGATCGCGGCCTTGCGGTTGGCCGACCATATGGCAAAGGGGGTGCGCTGATGGACGACGGCAGACCCTGCTGGGCGCGTATTATTGGCAAATTGTTTCCATGAGCGGGATTGATTCCCTGCCGCCGCTGCGCGAGGTGATCCGGGTGCATGATCTGGCGGCGAAAAAATCGCTTGGCCAGAATTTCCTGCTCGACCTCAACTTGACCGCCCGGATCGCGCGACTGGCGGGTGATCTGACGTCCCACGACATCCTTGAAATCGGTCCCGGCCCCGGCGGTCTGACGCGGGGCTTGCTCGCCGAAGGCGCGCGGCACGTGCTGGCGATCGAGAAAGACCCCCGCTGCATGGCGGTGTTGGCCGAGATCGCCGCCGCATATCCGGGACGGCTGACCGCCATCCAGGGCGATGCGCTGGCCGTCGATCCGTTGGACCACCTGACACCGCCCATCAAAATTGCCGCCAACCTGCCTTACAACGTCGGCACTGAACTGCTGGTGCGCTGGCTGACCCCACCCGACTGGCCGCCCTTCTGGGCCAGCCTGACCCTGATGTTTCAGCGCGAGGTGGCGCGGCGGATCGTGGCGCAACCGGGGACCAAGGCCTACGGTCGCCTTGCCCTGCTCGCCCAGTGGCGAACTGACCCCAAGATCGTGATGGACCTGCCGCCCGAGGCCTTCACCCCCGCCCCGAAAGTCAGCAGCGCCGTCGTCCACCTGACGGCCCTGCCTGCTCCTCGTTTTCCGGCCGATCCAGCGATCCTGAACCGCGTCGTGGCGGCGGGTTTCAACCAACGTCGTAAAATGCTGCGGGCAGCCCTGAAAGGCGTCGCACCAAATATCGAGGATCACCTGAACGCGGTCGGCATCCCGCCCACCGAACGCGCCGAACAGGTCAGCCTCGAAGCCTTCTGCGCCCTCGCCCGATCCCTCAAAAAGGAACCAAAGCCATGAAAGTCATCGTCATGGGGGCCGGCGTGATTGGCGTGACCACCGCCTACTACCTCGCCAAACAGGGGGCCGAGGTGACGGTGATCGACCGCCAGATCGGCCCCGGCCTTGAAACCAGCTATGCCAACGCCGGCGAACTCAGCTATGGCATGACTTCGCCCTGGGCGGCCCCTGGCATCCCCCTGAAAGCCGTCAAATGGCTGTTCATGAAACGCCGCCCGCTGTTCATCTGGCCGCTGATCAGCCCGACGATGTGGAAATGGTCGCTGCAGATGATCGGCAACTGCAACGAAGCGGCATATGCCGTGAACAAAGGCCGGATGGTGCGGATTTCGAACTACAGCCGCGATGTGATGCCCGATTTGATCGCCGAAACCGGCATCGACTACGATGGGCGTGAACAGGGCACCCTGCAACTGTTCCGCACGCAAAAGCAGATGAAGGGGTCCAAGGCCGATCAGACCATTCTGGCGGAATACGATTCGCCCTACGAGGTGCTCGACCCCGATGGCTGCATCGCCGTCGAACCCGCGCTGGAAGCAGTGCGGCAGAAATTCGTCGGCGGCTTGCGCCTGACCGCCGACCGCACCGGTGAGTGCCGGATGTTCACCATCGCGCTCGCTGATAAATGCGAAGAAATGGGCGTGACATTCCAATACGGCCAGTCGATCCGCGCGATCATGACCGAGGGGAGCGCGGTCACAGGTGTGCGCACCGAACCCGCCGGGGTGCAGACCGCCGACCGCTATGTCTGCGCGATGGGCAGTTTCGCGCCGCTGATCCTGCGGCCCATCGGGGTCAAACTCCCGGTCTATCCGGTCAAGGGTTATTCGGTGACCCTGCCCGTCACCGACCCCGACATGGCGCCGCAAAGCACGATCATGGACGAGACGCACAAGGTGGCGATCACCCGGCTGGGCGACCGCATCCGCGTCGCAGGGACGGCAGAAATCGCCGGCTATTCCGGGCGGGTTGGCCCCAACGCGACCGACACCGTGCGCCACGTCATCAGCGACCTGTTCCCCGATGGCGGCGATGTGACCCGCGCCGAAGGCTGGACCGGCCTGCGCCCGATGACGCCGGACGGCACGCCGGTGCTGGGTTCGTCACGCTATGACAACCTGTTTCTGAACACTGGACACGGCACGCTGGGCTGGACGATGGCCTGCGGATCGGGCCGGGCTGTGGCGGATGTGGTGATGGGCAAAGCCCCCGAGATCGACATGGACGGGTTGACGGCGGCGCGGTATGGTTG
>JBBKXP010000478.1:0-14537 GCA_037969545.1 Paracoccaceae bacterium
GCCGCGATCAGCGCAGCGCGGGCGGGCGGCAGCGACCAGCGTCGCCCTTCGGCCTCGACCCGCATCGCCCCTTTGGCCGCGTAAAGCAGATAGTGCCGGTCCATCCGGAAGGGTGCCGACGGAGCGGCGGCGAATTCCTGTGACACGCAGTAGGCCGGAGGCTGGGTCATGCGATGCAAGGTAGCATTGTCTCAGGCCACAGTCTCGATCAGTTTGGCGCTATAACGGCAGCTCACCGGCGGCGCAGTCATCAGCGGGCGCAGCATCAGTCCGGCGGCGACAAATCCGGCAGAGGCGGTGTAGACGGCAAAAGCGGCGACATCGTCCCAGACATGAAGGATCGTTATCGTCGCAGTATCGTCGGGATGCGGCATCGGCTGGAACGTCTTGCAAGCCGGCGTCGCCCGAACCGTTGCGGCTTCGGCGAGCAGGATCGCCAGCGCCGCAGCACGGTTCTTTGGCAGGGTCTGAAAGGTGACGACGGCGATCAACATGTGTGCTCCATTTCATGCGGGTTTGGAAAAGACTAGCCGAGGCTGGTCCGGCTTGGCGGCCCGTCGAGAAAGTTGTGGATCAGATCAAGGCGCAGCCCTGCCGCGGTTCCGGCGTCTCTCACCCGCACCGCCGAAAACCAGCGGTGCCGCCAGACCGGCCAGATCAACCATTGGCACCAGTGCGGCCGACTGACGACCAACAAAAGGATCCCACCGGGGGCAAGCAGGGCGGCGATCCGGCGCAGTGCAAGGTCCAGATCGCCACAATGTTCGACCATATGCGCCGACAGGATCAGGTCGTGCAGCGTAGCCGGTGCATAGGTTTCCAGACTCGCCAGCACCGTCTGTACGCCTGGAAAGACGACGCGTAACCCCCGCCCCGCTTCGGCCAACATCCCCCTGGACGGATCAACCAGCGTCAGTGTTTCCAGATCGATGCCCGCCGCAAGGCCAGCACGGGCAAAGCCGCCGCTGCCGCACCCCAGATCGCAGACCAACCCATCTGCATGACGGATCGCCCGAGCGACAAAACCCTGATACGCAGCATCATATCCCAGCGCCGCAATCCGTGCGCCCCATCGCGGGGCGGCAATATCATAGCGGGCGGTCATTTCGTTCGCGGTCATCGCAGGCTCCGGCATTTGCTGCGCCACTGTGCCGCAACATCGTCAGGCCGTCGGCCGCCAGTCTGCCAGAAACCTGTCCCTGACGGCCAATCCTTTCCAAAGCACGGACATACTGGCCACCTGCGCCCGACCCCGCTAAGAGGGGGGCAGACATCACAAGGCTGCCCGATGCCCACCCTGATCAAACCGCAACCCGGTATCATGCAAATCGCCCTGTATCAGGGCGGCGCATCCGCGATTGCGGGGCAGCAAAGCGTCCTGAAATTGTCGGCCAACGAAAACCCCGCCGGGCCGTCCGACAAGGCCAAAGCCGCTTTTGCCCGCAGCGCCCAATCGCTGCACCGCTACCCTAATACCGACCACACCGAACTTCGTGCGGCAATTGGCGAAGTGCATCGCCTTGATCCGGATCGGATCATCTGCGGGGTCGGCTCGGATGAGGTGCTGCAGTTCGTCGCCCAAGCCTATGCCGGCAGGGGCGATCAGGTGATCCACACGACACACGGCTTTGCGATGTATCCGATCCTTGCCCATGCCGTCGGGGCAATCCCTGTCGAGGTGCCCGAGACCGACCGCCATGTCGATGTCGCCGCGATCCTTGCCGCCGTCACCCCCAAAACCCGGATTGTTTTTGTTACCAACCCGGGCAATCCGACCGGCACATTGCTGCGCGAAAACCACGTCCAACAGCTGGCCGATGGTCTTCCCGACAGCTGCCTGCTGGTGCTTGACGGCGCCTACGCCGAATTTGCCGAGGACTTTGACGGCGGCGTGTCCGTGGTTGACAGCCATCCGAATGCGATCATGACCCGGACGTTCTCGAAACTTTACGGCCTTGGCGGCCTGCGGATCGGCTGGGGCTATGCCAGCGGTCCGATCATCGACGTGCTGAACCGGATCCGCCAGCCGTTCAACCTGTCCGACACCCAGATGCTCACGGCCGAGGCGGCGCTGCGCGACCGCGACTATGCGCAGAAATGCGTCGCCGACAATGCCCGGATGCGCGGCTGGCTGCGCCATGCCCTTCTGGAACTTGGGATCGGCTGCGACGAAAGCCATGCCAACTTTGTTCTTGCCCGGTTTGCCAGCGCCGACGAAGCGGCGGCCTGCGATGCCCACCTGCACTCCGAACGGATCATCGTGCGCCGGGTGACGAACTATGGCCTGCCTGATTGCTTGCGGATCACCGTCGGCGACGAAAGTGCCTGCCGCCGGGTCTTGCACGCGATTGCAGTGTTCAAAGGGGCGCGCTGATGGACCAGCCCTATGCCCGTGTCGCCCTGATCGGGCTGGGCCTGATCGCCGGATCGATCGCCCACGCGATGCGCCGTGCCGGAATGCAGACCGAAATCGTCGGCTATGCCCGCAGCGCCGAAACTCGCGCCATAGCCCGTGAAATCGGCCTGTGCGACCGGGTTTGCGACAGCGCTGTCGACGCAATCCGCGATGCCGATCTTGTCGTGCTTTGCGTCCCGATCGGGGTGATGGGCGAGGTCGCGGCCGAAATTGCCGGAAGTCTGCAGCCCGGCGCGACCCTGACCGATGTCGGGTCGGTGAAACGCGCTGTGATCGACGCGGTGGCGCCGCATGTTCCCACGGGTGTGCACTTCATCCCGGCACATCCCCTTGCCGGGACCGAACATTCCGGACCACGGTCAGGCTTCGCCGAACTGTTCGACAACCGCTGGTGCATTCTGGTGCCTGACGGGGCCGATCGGGCAGCGGTCGACCGGCTCGAGGCATTTTGGGCAGCCCTTGGCAGCAATACCGACGAGATGGACGCCGATCACCATGATCTGGTCCTTGCGGTGACCAGCCATACGCCGCACCTGATCGCCTACACGATGGTCGGGGTCGCCGACGATCTGCGCCGGGTGACGGACAGCGAAGTGATCAAGTTCTCTGCTGCCGGTTTCCGCGACTTCACCCGCATTGCCGCATCCGACCCGACAATGTGGCGCGACGTGTTCCTGACCAACAAGGATGCGACGCTGGAAATCCTCGGCCGGTTCACCGAGGAACTGTTTGCCCTGCAACGGGCGATCCGGCGCGGTGACGGTGACCACCTGCATGCCTATTTCACCCGAACAAGGGCGATCCGGCGCAGCATCATCGACGCCGGTCAGGACACCGCCGCGCCGAACTTCGGGCGCGGTGCAACACCGAAATCATAGGGCCGGCCACCACCCCGGCCAATCGCCCGATGGCGCGGCTCAAATTGCGCCGGAAAGATACTTGTCCAGATCGTCAAGCCGGTCCTGACCCCAAAATCGCTCGTCCGTGTCAGTAATGAAGAACGGCGCGCCAAAAGCGCCGCGCAGCACCGCCTCTTCCAGATTGGAGGCATAGGTGTCGGCGCCGGTCAGCAGGCCACTGTCGGCCAATTTGGGGTCGAAGCCCGCGGCGGTCAGGCAATCCCGAATCACGTCGTCGTCTGCGATATTGCGTTCGTCCGCCCAGCAGGCCGCGCCAAAACAATGCACCAACGCCCCAAGATCGCCGCCGCCGGCGTTCTGCGCGGCGATGATTGCATAGGACGATGGTGCCGGGTTGGTCGGCCAAAATGCCGGTTTGGGGTTCAATGGCAGCCCCGCGACATTCGCCCGGCGCCGCATGTCCTGCAGCCGGTAGACCTGCCGATTGGGATGGCGATCCTTGGGCGGTGTGCCGCCGGTGCGGGCAAACAGACCCATGATGTCGAGCGGTTTATAAGTGATCGTCGCGCCGTGCGCGGCGGCGATTTCGGCCGGACGGGAGCCGGTCAAATAGGTAAAGGGTGAAATCGTGGCAAAGAAGTAATCGATATGGGTCATACGGGCGTTCCTTGGCTGCTGATTTCTTTGCCTGACCGTAGTGGTGTGCTAGGCGGTGTCAACGTCACGAATCTGTCGCCTTGCAGGGTGACGCAGCAGCCCAGGGATCCTCCTCCACATGCCAAATCTGACTGAGCCGAAGCTGATCGCCGGCAACGCCAACCGCACCCTCGCCAAGGCCGTCGCCCGGCGGATGTCGATGCACCGCGGGATGAACGTCAAGCTGGTGGATGCCCGGGTCGAACGGTTCAACGATCAGGAAATATTCGTCGAGGTTTACGAGAATGTCCGCGGCGAGGACATGTTCATCATCCAGCCGACCAGCAACCCGGCCAATGATAACCTGATGGAACTGCTGATCATTTCCGATGCGTTGCGCCGCTCGTCAGCGGCCCGTATCACCGCCGTGATCCCCTATTTCGGCTATGCCCGCCAGGACCGGCGCACCAAGGCCCGCACCCCCATTTCGGCCAAGCTGGTGGCCAATCTGATCGCGCAGGCAGGGATCGAGAGGGTGCTGACGATGGACCTGCACGCGGCGCAGATTCAAGGGTTTTTCGACCTGCCGGTGGACAACCTCTATGCCTCGCCGATTTTCGCGCTGGACATCAATCACCACTTTCAGGACTTGGACGACGTGATGGTTGTATCGCCCGATGTCGGCGGTGTTGCCCGGGCGCGTGAATTGGCGCAACGGGTCGGCGCTCCGCTGTCCATCGTCGACAAACGGCGCGAAAAGGCCGGCGAAGTCGCCGAGATGACCGTAATCGGATCCGTCGAGGGGAAACGCTGCATCATCGTCGACGACATCTGCGACACTGCCGGGACGCTCTGCAAGGCGGCCGAGGTGCTGATGGCGGCCGGTGCGACCGAAGTCCACAGCTATATCACACACGGCGTCCTGTCCGGTCCGGCGGTCGAGCGGATCACCAATTCGGTCATGAAATCGTTGGTCATCACGGATTCCATCGAACCCACCAAGGCGGTGAAGGACTGCAAGAATATCCGCATCGTCCCGACCGCGCCGATGTTCGCCCAGGCGATCCTGAACATCTGGAACGGCACCTCGGTCAGTTCGCTGTTCGACCACGAGACGCTCGAGCCGATCTATGAGGGCATGTATACGAAATTGGTATGACGATGGGGTGCATTCATCCAACCGACGCCTAATACAGATCCCACTCGTCGGACTGCCGCACCTCGCCGATGGCCTGCCAGCCGACGCGGACGCGGGCGACCTTGGTGTTGCCCCAGGTGCGGAACACGATCCCGAAACCTTCTTCGGTTACATCCTCGGCCTGCACATCGGCCCGCATGTTTGTTTCATGTGACACGTCCCACATCGTCATGGTGACGCGAACCGAGGGCGCGCTGCGGAAACTTTCCGAGAAATGCACATAGGCCCGGGTCTGGCGCGGACCATCGCCCGTCCACATGATTCCGTCATGTTCGAAATCCGAAAACAGGACAACATCGCCCTGATCGATGCCGATAAGATGGTTTCGCAAACGCTTCATTACCGGATTTGGCCCACGATTACCCTGGATGATTGCACTACCGCCCAAATTAGGCCGAATTTTGGTGAAGACTACGAAAAAAGCCTTACGACTGTAGAGTCTTTTCGTTCATTCATCGACACTCCGATGAGCCGGATTTTGACGCAGACAACTGCCCGCCTCTTTCCGATGCAGATTTCCGTAGGCGTTGACCGACGCATTTTGTGCTATGATCGTCCAGGTCACGTCGGAGTCGAAGCAATGACAACTAGCGACAATTCAGACAGGGGCCAGGTGTCGGCCAGCGCCGCCGAAATCTACGACTCGTTCTTTGTGCCTGCGCTTTTCGGCGAGTGGGCCGCGCCGCTTTGTGCCGCAGCGGGGCTTGAGGGCGGCGACAGAGTGCTGGACGTCGCCTGTGGCACCGGGGCCACGACGCGCGTGGCGCTGTCGCTGGTCGGACCGTCCGGCAGCGTGACCGGCTTGGACTGCAATGTAGGCATGCTGGCAGTGGCAAAGTCGCGCGAGGCGGGTGTCGCCTGGGCGGAGGGCTTTGCCGAAAAGCTGCCTTTCGGCGATGCGGCATTCAGTGCCGTTCTGTGCCAATTCGGCCTGATGTTCTTTGCCGACAGAACCGCCGCATTGACCGAAATGACACGGGTAATGGTCAGCGGCGGGACTGCTGCCGTGTCTGTCTGGGATCGGGTTGAAACTTCGCCCGGCTACGACCGCATGATCGGACTTATTGACCGGCTCATCGGAGCCGAGGCGGCAGAGGCGCTTCGCGCACCATTTATACTGGGTGATCCGGCAGCGCTACGTTCGTTGCTCGACGATGCTGGCTGGGGCGGCGCGACAATCAGGACGCGTGAAGGCACGGCGCGTTTCGACAGCATCGCCGAATGGGTCCGGATGGACGTGCGCGGTTGGACACTATCGGACATGATCGACGATATGCAGTTCGGCGCTCTGGTGGCGACAGCAGAGGCAGAGTTCGGCGAATTCGTCGGTCCGGACGGCAGCGTTGCCTTCGCCGCCCCCGCCCATCTCGTGACATTGCAGAAAGCCTGATCCTCGCGCCGGCGCGACAAGCTGCGCCTGAACGGAGTCGAGAGCCCCGATCAGGCGTTGCCCTTCATCCCGGCAGCGGCCCGGAATGCCCCGCAGTCAGCCCGATTTGATCGCCAAGGGCCACCATATCCGCCAGCATCTTGGCCGCGTCGTCGACCGGGCCGGGCTCGTTCTTGAACTTTTCCTGCGCCTCGGTATGCGCCGCGCGGGCCTGCGAGACCATCGCATCGAAATGGTCCTGGGTGATCTCGCCTTTGGGCATCGCCTGTTCGGCCAACACGGTGACGCTGGCCCCGTTGATTTCGGCAAAGCCGCCGGACACGATGTATTCGTCCGTGCCGCCGCCATGCACCACCCGCAGCACCCCGGGGCGCAGGGTGGTGATCACCGGTGCGTGGTCGGCCATCGCCGTCATGTCGCCGTCAGCCCCTGGAATCTGCACCTCGGTCGCCTGAACCGACGACAGGCGCCGTTCCGGGCTGACCAGATCAAATTGCAATGTCTCCGCCATATTGGCCCCCTATCATGCTGCGGCTGCTGCCATGCGCTGTGCCTTGGCGACCACGTCGTCAATGCCGCCGACCATGTAGAACGCGCCCTCGGGCAGGTGATCGTATTCACCGGCGACGACGGCCTTGAAGGATTTGATCGTCACATCGAGCGGCACCTGCACACCGTCGGACCCGGTGAACACCTTGGCCACGTCGAAAGGCTGCGACAGGAAACGCTGGATTTTGCGCGCCCGGGCGACGGTCAGTTTGTCCTCTTCGCTCAATTCGTCCATCCCGAGGATGGCGATGATGTCCTGCAGGGATTTATACCGCTGCAACACTTGCTGAACGTCGTTGGCGACCTTGTAATGCTCATCGCCCACGACGGCGGGGTCAAGCAGACGCGAGGTCGAATCGAGCGGGTCGACGGCCGGATAGATGCCGAGCTCCGAAATCGCCCGGCTCAAAACGGTCGTCGCATCAAGGTGTGCGAAGGATGTCGCCGGGGCAGGGTCGGTCAAGTCGTCGGCGGGCACATAGATCGCCTGCACCGAGGTGATCGACCCGGCCTTGGTCGAGGTGATGCGTTCCTGCATCGACCCCATGTCGGTGGCCAGCGTCGGCGGATAGCCCACGGCAGAGGGGATCCGGCCCAGCAGCGCCGAAACCTCGGACCCGGCTTGGGTAAAGCGGAAGATGTTGTCGATAAAGAACAGCACGTCGGCGCCTGTGGCGTCGCGGAACTGTTCCGCAATCGTCAGACCCGACAGGGCGATCCGCATCCGCGCCCCCGGCGGTTCGTTCATCTGCCCATAAACCAGCGCAATCTTGGACTTTTCCAGATCGTCCGGAACAATAACACCCGACTCGATCATCTCGTGATAGAGGTCGTTGCCTTCACGCGTCCGTTCGCCCACACCGGCAAACACCGACACACCCGAGTGAACCTTGGCGATGTTGTTGATGAGTTCCATGATCAGAACCGTCTTGCCGACTCCGGCGCCGCCGAACAGACCGATCTTGCCACCTTTGGCATAGGGGGCCAGCAGATCGACGACCTTGATCCCGGTGACCAACACTTCGGATTTGGTCGACTGATCGGCAAAGGGCGGGGCATCGGCGTGAATCGGGCGGTGCTCCTTGGCTTTGACCGGGCCTTTTTCATCCACCGGCTCGCCGATGACGTTCAGGATCCGGCCAAGCGTGGCGGTGCCGACCGGCACCATGATTGGCGACCCGGTGTCGGTGACTTCGGCGCCGCGAACCAGACCCTCGGTGCCGTCCATCGCGATGGTACGGACGGTGTTTTCACCAAGGTGCTGCGCGACCTCAAGAACCAGCTTGTTGCCGTTGTTGGTCGTGTTCAGCGCGTTCAGGATTGCCGGCAGGTCATCTTCGAACTGCACGTCCACGACGGCGCCGATGACCTGGGTCACTTTGCCTTTTGCGTTTGCCATCTGTTGTCTCTCCGGTTGTCTTTTAAAGGGCTTCCGCGCCCGAAATGATCTCGATCAGCTCATTGGTAATGACGGCCTGACGCGTGCGGTTGTACTGGATCGTCAGTCGCTCGATCATGTCGCCCGCGTTGCGCGTTGCGTTGTCCATCGCCGACATTCGGGCACCCTGTTCGGATGCGCCGTTTTCCAGAAGGGCGGCAAAAATCTGGGTCGCCACACCGCGCGGCAGCAGGTCGGCCAGAATCGCCTCTTCGCTGGGTTCATAGTCGTAGATGGTGCTGACCGCGTCAGCGTCGGTGTCAAACTTGGCCGGTATGATCTGGGTCGCGGTCGGGATCTGGCTGATCACGTTCTCGAATTCCGAGAAAAAGATCGTTGCGACGTCGAATTCTCCGGCATCGAACCGCGCCAGCACTTCCTTGGCGATCCCTTGCGCATCACCATAGCTGACCCGCTTGACCTCGGTCAGGTCGACATGGCCGACGAATTTGTCGCTATGGTCACGGCGCATCGCATCGCGTCCCTTTTTGCCGACAGTCATGATCTTGACGGTCTTGCCCGCCGCGATCAGTTTTGCCGCATGTGCCTTGGCCAGCTTGGCGATGTTGCCGTTGAAGCCGCCGCACAGGCCACGTTCGGCCGTCATCACGACCAGCAGATGGGTCTGGTCCGATCCGGTGCCGCGCAGCAGCTTGGGCGCGGAATCCGAGGTGCCCACCGATGCCGCCAGCCCCGCCATCACGGCGTTGAACCGTTCGGTGTATGGGCGCGACGCCTCGGCCGCGTCCTGCGCACGGCGCAATTTCGCGGCGGCCACCATCTGCATGGCCTTGGTGATCTTGCGGGTCGATTTGACCGTCGCGATCCGGTTTTTCAGGTCTTTCAGACTTGGCACGGCCTTGTCTCCCTATCCAAAATCAGGCGAAGTCTGCCGCAAAGGCATCCAGCGCCGTCTTGACCTTGGCTTCGGCATCACCTTTGATCTTGGGGTCGTCCTTGGTGATCATCGTCAATACATCTTTGTGCTTGGCATGCATATGTTTCAACAGACCAGCCTCGAAACGACCTACGTCCTTGACCGCAATCTTATCCAGATACCCGTTCGTCCCGGCGTAAATTACGCAGACGATCTCCGCATTCGTCAGCGGCGAATATTGCGGCTGTTTCATCAATTCGGTCAGACGCGCGCCCCGGTTCAGCAGGGCCTGCGTCGACGCGTCAAGGTCCGACCCGAATTGCGCGAACGCCGCCATTTCGCGGTACTGCGCCAGTTCCAGCTTGACCGGACCGGCGACCGATTTCATCGCGTTGGTCTGCGCCGACGATCCGACGCGCGACACCGACAGGCCGGTGTTCACGGCGGGGCGGATGCCCTGAAAGAACAGTTCGGTTTCCAGAAAGATCTGGCCGTCGGTGATCGAGATCACGTTGGTCGGGATAAACGCCGACACGTCGCCGCCCTGGGTTTCGATGATCGGCAGTGCGGTCAGCGACCCCGATCCGTTGTCCTCGTTCAGCTTGCACGACCGTTCCAGCAGGCGCGAGTGCAGATAGAACACGTCGCCCGGATAGGCTTCGCGCCCCGGTGGGCGGCGCAACAGCAGTGACATCTGACGATACGACACGGCCTGCTTGGACAGGTCATCGTAGATGATCAGCGCATGGCGGCCGTTGTCGCGGAAATGCTCGGCCATCGCGGTGGCGGCATAGGGGGCAAGAAACTGCATCGGCGCCGGGTCGGAGGCGGTGGCGGCGACCACGATGGTATATTTGATCGCGCCGCTGTCTTCGAGTTTCTTGACGATCTGCGCGACAGTCGACCTTTTCTGGCCGATGGCGCAGTAAACGCAATACAACTTTTTGGATTCATCGTCGCCAGCAGCATCGTTGTAGGATTGCTGGTTCAGGATGGTGTCAAGCGCGATGGCGGTCTTGCCGGTTTGGCGGTCACCGATGATCAACTCGCGCTGGCCACGGCCAACCGGGATCATCGCGTCGACCGATTTCAGGCCGGTCGCCATCGGTTCATGCACCGATTTGCGCGTGATGATGCCGGGCGCCTTGCTGTCGGCGACGCGGCGGTAGGTGGTCTTGATCGCGCCCTTGCCATCGATCGGATTGCCCAGACCGTCAACGACCCGGCCCAGCAGTTCGTCGCCCACGGGCACGTCCACGATGGATTTGGTCCGCTTGACGGTGTCGCCTTCCTTGATGTCGCGGTCCGACCCGAAGATCACGCAGCCGACGTTGTCGGTTTCACGGTTCAGCGCCATGCCCCGGCTCCCGCCGGGGAATTCGCCCATCTCGCCGGCCTGAATGTTGTCGAGGCCATAGACGCGGGCAATCCCGTCGCCGACCGACAGCACGCGGCCAACCTCGGCCATTTCGGTTTCCTGGCCAAAATTCTTGATCTGGTCCTTGAGGATCGCAGAAATTTCGGAAGCTTGGATCGCCATTATCCGACCTCTTTCATGGTGTTCTGGAGGGCCGCAAGCCGCGAGCGGATCGACGTGTCGATCATTTTCGAGCCTACTTTCACGATAAGACCGCCGATGAGGGATTCATCGACGGTTGTATTGATTTTCACGTCCTTGCCGACCTTCTCCTTGAGGGTCTTGGCAAGGGCTTCTGTCTGCGCCTTGGTCATCGGCTTGGCCGAGATCACGTGTGCGGCAACCTCGCCCTTTTCGTCCGACAGTCGCAGGCGCAGTGATTTCAGCATGTGGGGCAGCACGAACAGACGCCGTTTCGCGGCCAGAAGTCCAAGCACGTTGGCCGTCGTCGCAGACAATTTCATCTTTTGGGCAATTGCCGCCATCGCGCCCGACTGTTCATCGCGGCTATACAGCGGTGACGCGATCAGGTTGCGCATGTCGCTGCTGGCGGTGATTGCCGCGTCGAGCGCGTCGATGTCGGTTTCAAGCGCCTTGAGGGCCTTGCCGTCTTTGGCAATGTCGAACACGGCACTGGCATAGCGGGCCGCGATGCCGGTTGAGATCGAAGCTGTTTCGGACACGTCCACCCTTCCGATTTCTTGCCCCGCACCGACGATCCCTTGCGGGTTTCAGGGGGGCATTATGGCAGGCCCCCGTTTTCACAAAGGCGTCAAATCCGGGTCGATGTAGCAGAGCCTTTCAAGTGGGGCAACCGCTTAGGCATCCGAATCTGCTGCCGGTTTTCACTATTCAAAAGAGAAAAGCCGAGATGCGACATTTTGGTGCCTAGCGTAATACCTGAACAACACGATCAGCCTGTTGAAAGGGTGGAATTTCAGTCCGAATCTTTCACCCCCCGGACGACGGCTGCTCCCGGCACTGGTTGCGCCACCCCTTCAAGCACCCGCAGTGGTCGTTTCACCCTTTCGCCCAGACCGGGGCGTTTGGGTTGTGCCACTTGTTTGCTGACTTCGACGAAAAGTACGCCCCCCGCAGCGATCACCGGAAGGTATCGCCCGGCGACTTCCAGCATCCGGGCGAACTTGCGCCAGATCCGCTTTTCCGACGGCGGCTGAAATAGCGCCGACAGGGCGCGTTCGGTGACAAAGTTGTGCTTGCGCAATTGCAGTTCCAACTGGCCTAGCGAATAGGGCCGACCGTAGCCGTATGGCGTACGATCGCTGCGCGACCACAGGCCGGCGCGATTGGGAACGACAAACATTGCCTTGCCGCCCGGTCCCAGAACGCGCCAGCACTCATCCAGCACCGCGCCGGGATTTTCAGACGTTTCCAACCCGTGCAAAACCACCAGCTTGTCGACCGAACCGGTTTCGATCGGCCAGATCGTTTCTTCGCAAAGAACGCTGCAATTCGGCTCGCCGGGCGGCCAGGGCATCACCCCTTGCGGCCCGGGCATCAGTCCGATCACCCGTCGGGCCTGCCCCAGATAGGGTCGCAGCAGCGGCACCGCAAAGCCAAATCCGACAACCGTTTGCCCCTTGGCTTCGGGCCAAAGTGTCACCAGTTGATCGCGCACCACGCGCTGCACCGCCCGGCCCAAGGCGGACCGGTAGTAAAAGTTACGCAGGTCCAGAACATCCAGATGCATTGCGATCCCGGGTCGTTTCAGTCAAGCTGCTATCGCCGCCAACCTGCCACATAACAACTGATCGGGACAATGCCATGCCTCTGGAACTACTCACCGTTCCCTGCCTGTCCGACAACTACGCGTTTCTGCTGCATTCGAAAGGTTTCGGCCAGACGGCGCTGATTGACGCGCCCGAAGCGGCGCCGATTGCTGCGGCACTGGATGCACGAGGCTGGCGGTTGACTGATATCCTGCTGACCCACCACCACGGCGACCATATCGATGGTGTCGCCGGTCTTCGCCACCCCGGCGTGCGGGTCATTGGCGCCGCCGCCGACGCACACCGCTTGCCGCCGCTCGATCTTGCGGTCGTGGACGGGGATCAGATCACGGTGTGCGGCGAAACCGCAGACGTGCTCGACGTGTCCGGTCATACCGTTGGCCATCTCGCTTTTCATTTCCCAACCAGCGGTTTTGCCTTTACCGCAGACAGCCTGATGGCGCTTGGCTGCGGCCGGTTGTCCGAAGGCACCGCAACCCAGATGTGGGCGTCGCTGTTGCGACTGCGGGCTTTGCCAAGTGCAACCCTGATCTGCTCCGGTCACGAATACACGGCGACCAACGCCCGATTTGCGGCAACCATTGAAACCAGCAATGATGCCCTTACATCTCGGGTGGCAACGATCACAGCGGCACGATCGATCGGAGAGCCGACAGTGCCATCGACCTTGGCGATGGAAATCGCCACCAATCCGTTTCTGCGCGCCGATGTGCCCGCAGTTCAGGCCGCTGTTGGGATGGCAGACGCCGACCCTGTCACGGTTTTCGCCGAAATTCGCCGCCGCAAGGACAAGTTCTAGGCATTGTGGCAAGAATCTGTCCAGAATCATGACCTTCACGCCTCACCCAGCAAATTGTGAGGGGGGTTGCACAAAAAAGTTCTTGAAGGTTGGCTCGCGAAAGCAAACCTTAAACATATGAGGCCACGGTCAGAACGGGCCCGCGCCCTCACTGGCCCCCGATGATAAAGGAGCACGCAAGGTGCCGTCATTTTCGAACACGCTAGAGCAGTCGATTCACGCCGCGTTGGCGCTTGCCAATGCGCGACGCCACGAACTTGCAACGCTGGAGCACCTGCTGCTGGCCTTGATCGATGAACCTGACGCCGCGCGGGTGATGAAGGCGTGCTCAGTCGATCTGACCGAATTGCGCAAATCGCTCGAAGAATTCATCGAAGACGATTTATCGACCCTTGTTACCGATGTCGAAGGTTCAGAAGCGGTGCCGACGGCGGCGTTCCAGCGCGTCATCCAGCGCGCCGCGATCCATGTCCAAAGCTCTGGTCGCACCGAGGTGACAGGGGCCAACGTGCTGGTCGCGATCTTCGCCGAACGCGAAAGCAATGCGGCCTATTTCCTGCAGGATCAGGACATGACCCGCTATGACGCGGTCAATTTCATCGCCCATGGCGTTGCCAAGGATCCCGCATTCGGCGAAAGCCGACCGGTGACGGGCGCCAAGTCCGAAGATCCCGAAGAGGCGCCGGTGACCGAAGGTGATGAAAAGGAAACCGCGCTGCAGAAATACTGCGTGGATCTGAACGCCAAGTCGAAAAAAGGCGACGTCGACCCGTTGATCGGCCGCGATCACGAGGTTGAACGCTGCATTCAGGTGCTGTGCCGCCGTCGCAAGAACAACCCGCTGCTTGTGGGCGACCCGGGTGTCGGCAAGACCGCCATCGCCGAAGGTCTGGCCTACAAGATCACCAAGGGCGACGTCCCCGAGGTGCTGGCGCATGCGACGATCTATTCGCTCGACATGGGTGCACTGCTGGCCGGCACCCGCTATCGCGGCGATTTCGAAGAACGGCTGAAGGCTGTCATGACCGAAATGGAAGATCACGACGATGCGGTCCTGTTTATCGACGAAATCCACACGGTCATCGGCGCCGGGGCGACATCAGGCGGCGCGATGGATGCGTCCAACCTGCTGAAACCCGCACTGCAGGGCGGCAAACTGCGCTGCATGGGGTCGACCACCTACAAGGAATTCCGCCAGCATTTCGA
>JBBKXP010000479.1:0-8659 GCA_037969545.1 Paracoccaceae bacterium
GGCTGCGCTTGGCAAGTTCGCGCGTCACTCCCACGCCGCCCGCAACATGTGCCTGCCAGCGCCCGAGTAGATTTGTCGCGCCATAAGCCGAGCCGACATAGCGGGCGCCGTCGGTTTCATCAGTGATCAGGTAAACGCCACGCCATTCCGCCAACCTAACCGCCCAGTCGTGCGGCAGTCCGCGCAATTCGTCAGCCGTCATCGCAAGTTCGGTCCAAACCGGCATCGGCGGCACAAGCCGGGCGATGCGGGCGATCTCGACGACAGGCAGCAGCGTCCTTTCGGCCCGGCGCATGTAGTTGCGCGCACCGGGATCACTGACCACAAGTCGCCCGCTCAGGTCGGCCAATTCGTGCTGGAGATCGAATAAAAACCGCAACCGACCCTCGAACCGTGCAAGATTGGACTGCACATTTTCGGGCTTCAGCCGTGTCACTCGCATCAACATCCGATGAAAGTCGGTGTCCGCAACAAGTTCACCGGGCGCGATGGGACTGGCGGATGTCTTCGCATGGAGCCCCACGAAGGTCATCTCGCCCTCGGCAGTCGGAATGAAACTGGCCATGATCGCGCAGGCAACCACCGTGGACTGCTGGGTAGCCGGATGTGTCGACTGGTATGCAGCAAAGGCCGCCGCGTCTTCCTGCGCCATGATGCACAACGCACGGCGCGCAAAAGCCTTGTTTGGCTTGTGTAGGGCCAGTGCCACTGTGCCGGGGTCGATCGCGCAAAGGCGCAGAAGATCGTTGAATTCCACGTCCCTACCCCTTCGGTGCCAGCAGCTTCAAGGCGGCGCGGATCAGGCCGGGGGTGTCCAGCGCCGCATTGTCGCCCAGCGCCTGCGCCACCGCGCCCGCGGCGTCGCCGGGCATGTAGCCGAGGTTGGCGAGGGCTGACAGGGCCTCGGACTGAGCCGGATTGGCAGGCGTTGCGCGGGGGTGTCGGGGCGCATCGGCAGGCCCGATCACCGCGTCGCCACTGGCCTGCGCCATGGTCCCACCCATCGCCATGACACCGGGGGCCTTGTCCTTGAGGTCGAGGATGACCTTTTGCGCGGTTTTCGGGCCGACGCCCTTGGCCCGCGCGATCGCCGACCAGTCGCCAAGCGCAATCGCACGCGACACGCCATCAGGGCCCAGCGCCCCAAGGATCGACAGCGACGCCTTGGCGCCGATCCCTTGCACCCCCATCAACAGGCGATGCCATTCCTTTTCGACCAGCGTGGTGAAACCGAACAGCTGCAACACGTCCTCGCGGACCAGCAGATCGGTATAGAGTGCGACGGCTTCGCCCGGGCGGGGCAAGGCGGCCATCGTCCGGTCGGACACGAAGACCAGATAACCGACCCCGCGCACGTCAATCAGCACATGATCGGCGGTGCGGTAGTCCAGAATGCCTGCAAGTTTGCCGATCATCCGGCGGCCCGCAATATGGCGCGTTGCAGATGTCCCGCCGATTGCAGGTGGTGGGCATGGCAAATCGCGATGGCAAGGGCATCGGCGGCATCCGGCCCGGCCAGCACGACGCCCGGCAACTGCAGGCGGACCATATGGGCAACCTGCACCTTGTCGGCGTGACCAACCCCGACCACGGCCTTTTTCACCGCATTCGGCGCATATTCGCCAACCGCAAGCCCGGCCTGCGCCGGAACCAGCAGCGCAATCCCCCGCGCCTGCCCCAGTTTCAGGGTGCCGGCGCCATCCTTGTTGACGAAGGTCTGTTCGACAGCGGCGGCGTCTGGGGCATATGCGATAATGATCGCGGTAAGCTGCGCATGCAGCTGCAAAAGTCGGCTGGCAAGGTCCGTTCCGGTGCTGTGACAGATGCCATTGGCAACATGGCCCAAGCGTGATCCATCGACCGAAATCACTCCCCAGCCCATGTTGCGCAAACCGGGATCGATCCCCAAAACCCGCATGCTCGCCCCTCGTCGTGGTGGTTTTGCAACATCGGCTAGCACAAAAGGCGAACAAACGCCAAGGATGATTAACGAGAGCCAAACTGTGCTGCACCGCAGAACCGCCACAAAGCCGCCACAATCGTTGTCGGAAAACGCCATCCAGCGGTCCGGGACCGACATTTGATCAATTTCGCAAGCCCTTTATTTACATAGCGTTTACAATTCGGACGCGGAAAAAATGGGCATTCCGAAAACGCATAAGACCTATGCAAAATCGTCTCTGGCAAACGCTATTTGGCGAGCCTAAGTCTCCTCGTAAGGAAATCACGCTGCAATGCAGCACCGCCCTGAAGGAGCAATAAAATGACCGCTATCGACCACTCCCGCTCGCTCACCCCGGTTGCCGTCGGCCGCATCGTTGCCGCCGTCTTTGGCATGCTGGCCTCGGTTTCCAATTGGAACGATGCCCGCGTCACCCGCAATTCGCTGTCGCGCCTGACCGCCCGCGAACTTGACGACATTGGCCTGAGCTATGGCGACATCGACGCAGTTGCCACCCGCACCCTGCGCTGAACCATTCGACGACAATCAAAAAGGCCGCGCAGGATTTCCGTGCGCGGCTTTTTTTTGCGTCCGGCAGGCCGGGTCGATCAGCCCAGCGACAGGAACATCCGATTGAGATTTTCGGCGAGCCAGACGGTGGCCGGATCGGCCTGCATCAACCAGGCCCCGCCCTGCTCGACAAAGCTGCCTGATTGCAACTGGGCGACCCGCTCGGCGTAGGTGCTGCTGCCGAGGTTGACCAGCAGGAATGCCTTGAACAGGAACCCGGCCGCCAACACCAGCAACAAGCCTTTGAGGGGAAAACGCGGTGCACGGCGGCGCGGATGGGCGATGATCAGCCCGTCCTTTGCCAACTTGTGATAGACACCGTTGCGCATGCGGTCATGACGGCGCGTGATCGCGCTCAGACGCTTGTTGAATGGAATCTGAACTTCCGACATGCCAACCTCACAATTTCGCCTACACAATGTACCTGTTCAGGGTGTTTCGGAAATGTGGCGAATTTGGGGCAGCCCTGTTTTTCAAAGGTTATTAGGAAGATTTGACAAATGTCAGGGTGGCCCAGTCAACAATCCCCTGCCGTTCGGTCAAATTGAACCCGTTGCGTGAATAAACCGACACCATGTCATCAGCCTGTTCAATCAGCAGTCCCGACAGAATCACATGGCCGCCGGGGCTGACATATGTCGCCATCTGCGGCGCCAGCGCCACCAACGGCCCCTTGAGGATATTCGCAAAAACCAGATCGAAGGGTGCTGCGGCCTTGATTTCAGGCGCCGCAAACCCTTCGGAAAGCACGCAATCGACCCGTCCGTCCAGCCCGTTTGCGGCCACATTCGCGACCGCCACATCGACCGCCACGGGGTCGATGTCGCTGGCCATGACCCGATCCGGCCAGACCCGGGCCGCCGCCATCGCGAGAACCGCCGTACCGCATCCGAGGTCGATCACCTTGCGGCAGGTCACGCCGTCGTCCAGCAGCTTGTCCAGCGCCCTGAGACAACCCAGCGTGGTGCCGTGATGCCCGGTGCCGAACGCCATCGCCGCATCGATCAGCAAGCCGATCTTGTCAGTGGGCACGGTGCCTGCGTCATGGCTGCCGTGGACCACGAACCGCCCCGCTGAGACCGGCGGCAGATCGCGGCGCACCTTGGCGACCCAGTCCTGATCCGGCACTTCGGAT
Source organism: Paracoccaceae bacterium (assembly GCA_037969545.1). Classification (GTDB taxonomy): domain Bacteria; phylum Pseudomonadota; class Alphaproteobacteria; order Rhodobacterales; family Rhodobacteraceae; genus JBBKXP01. Next base: position 3,648 of record JBBKXP010000479.1, read on the forward strand.
ACCGTGAAGGGCCGCGCATCGTAGATGACGGCCAGCAGGGCCAGCCCGGCCAGATCGGGGCTTTCGACGAAATAGGCGCCGACCTCCCAGAGGCCCGACCCGTCCTCGACCTCCATGATCCCGACGCCGGTCGGTGCCGGGGTCAAGGTCTCCATCGCGTCGCCCAGCGCCCGGGCATCGTCAGGAGCGGTCAGCGTAGTCAGGGCGGCATAGGTCAGCATGGTCATTCAGCCAATATCGGTTGCAGGCGGACAAAGATGGTTTCGTTTCCGGCGTCGGGGTGGCGCGGGATCAGCAGCGCCAGCGCGAACGAAGCCGCCGCCATTGCCGCCGCCAGCAGAAAAACCGCCGCTGGCGAGGCCAGCCAAAGGAGGCCGAGCGTCACCGGCAGGAACACCGCCGCGATATGGTTGATGGTAAAGGCCACTGCTGCTGTCGGGGCAATATCGCCCGGTGCTGCGATTTTCTGAAAGTAGGTTTTCAGGGCCAGCGACAGTGCAAAGAACATGTGGTCGAGGATATAGAGAACCGCCGCCACCATCACCCCCCAGCCGAACCAGTAGATGCCGCCATAGGCCAGAAACACCACGACCAGCCCGGCATGTTCGATCAGCAGCGCCAGCCGTTCGCCCGACCGCGCCACCAGCCGCCCCATCAGCGGCGCGACGATGATGTTGGCGATCAGGTTGATCAGGTAGAGCGCGGTGATCTCATGCACCGCAAAGCCGAATTTTTCGACCATCATGAAGCCGGCAAAGACCACGAAAATCTGCCGCCGCGCCCCGGCCATGAACTGCATCAGGTAGTAAAGCCAGTAACGGCGACGCAGCACCATCCGCTTGATCTGCGGATGCGGCGCCTCGAACTGCGGAAAGTATAGCCAACAGAACAGGGCGACCGCGGCACAGAACCCGCCCGACGCCAGAAAGACGAAATTGTAGGAGAGATCGAAGGTATCCCAGGTCAGCACGATAGCGACATAGGCCACCGCCGTCGCTGCCGACCCCGCCGCCAGCAGCCAGCCCAGCATCTGCGGCGCCCGTGCCTTGTCGATCCATTGCAGCTGCAGGGATTGGTTGACAGTTTCAAAGTAGTGAAAGCCGATCGACGACAACATGGTGATCGTCAGGATCCCGCCCATGCTGGGAAACCACGCCGTCACCGCCGTCGCCACGCCAAGCAGGACAAGCGCGATCAACCCCAAGACCTGTTCGCGGATAAAGATGATCAGGGCAATGACGCCGATGGCCAGAAACCCCGGAATTTCGCGGATCGTGTGCAGCAGGCCGATATCGGCGCCGTCGAATTGCGCCGCGTCGATGACGAAGTTGTTCAGCAGGGCCGACCACGTGGAAAACGCCACCGGCATCGCGATGGCGCAAAGGAACAAGAATGCCACCGGCCGCCGCCAGAACGGCAGGTCGGTTGTATCGGCAAGACGGACAATGCGGGCCATGCCCCGGGGCTCTACGCCGGATCGCCCGGACTGGCGAGCGCGAAAAGTTGATATTGAATGCGGCAAGTAATTATATTAGTCATAACTAATATATATTCTGGACGGGGGGCGAATATGACCATCGACTATACCAAACACCTCGGCGCGGTCAGCCGCAGCGTGCAATCGCTGGACCGTGACGGCAAGCCCGCCCGCGCCGTGACGCTGTCGCGCCTTTATGACACGGACATGGCGGATCTCTGGGACGCCCTGACCAATCCCGCGCGGCTGCCGCGCTGGTTCGCCCCGGTTGCCGGCACGCTGGAACAGGGCGGGCGGTTCCGGATCACCGGCAATGCCAGCGGCACGATCACCACTTGCGATCCGCCGCGCCACTTCGCCCTGACATGGGAATTCGGCGACGACACAAGCTGGGTCGACGTGGGTCTGACAGCCGAGACCGACAAGACCCGGCTGACCCTGACACACACCGCGCATCCCACGGACCATTGGGAAAAGTTCGGCCCCGGTGCGGTCGGGGTTGGCTGGGACCTGTCGTTCCTCGGCATGGCGCTTTATCTGGCTGACCCAAATGCAGAAAAGCCGGACGCTGAAACATTCCATCTGATCCCCGAAGGACGCGCCCTGATCGAAGGCTCTGCCGCAGCCTGGGGCGCGGCACGGATCGCCGCGGGCGACGACCCGCAACTGACGAGACAGGCCACCGAAAACACCCGCGCGTTTTACACCGCCGAAGACCCGAAAGCCCTCTGATGCACGCCTTTGACGTTCTGGGTGATCCGGTGCGGCGACGGATCATCGCGTTGCTGGCGAGTGACGCCCGAGCCTCGGGGCAAGTCGTCGCGGTGATCGCAGCAGAGTTCGGGATCACCCAAGGTGCTGTCTCGCAACACCTCAAAGTCCTGCGCGACAACGGTTTCGCCAGTGTCCGTGCAGACGGCGCAAGGCGCATCTACACTGTCAGCACGCGCCCTTTGCAAGACATCGACCACTGGCTTGACCAATTCAGGGGGCTGTGGGAACCGCGACTGGACGCATTGGCGGACGAGATGGCGCGGGGCAAACCCGACGGCTGACCCGTCAGTTTGCACTGGCAGCCGCCGCCCGCAGCGATAGTCTGACAAGAAAAGCGGTTCAGGTTTTCATGGAAACGGTCGGATCGGAAATCGCGTTCGCCTGCCGCGAGAGGCAGCGAATTCCGATTCCGATGAAACCTGAACCTCTCTGAAGGGGCAGGTCATGCGCGCATCCATGTTTTCGGCGGCTTTGGTCGCGGCGATCGTCGGCTACGGGGCCTCAATCGCGATCGTGCTGGCCGCCGCCGCCGCCGTTGGCGCGACACCGGCGCAGACCGCAAGCTGGGTCGCGGCGGTGTCCATCGCCAAGGGGCTTGGGTCTGTGGTCCTGAGCAGTTGGGCACGGGTGCCGGTGGTGCTTGCGTGGTCCACGCCGGGCGCCGCACTGATTGCCGCCAGCAGCGGCATCGACATCCATCAGGCCGCCGGTGCCTTCCTTTTCGCCGCCGTCCTGATTGCCCTGACCGGCGCGATCCCGGCCCTGAACCGCGCGATCAGCGCAATTCCCACCGCCGTTGCCGCCGCGATGCTGGGCGGCGTCCTGCTGCCCTTTGTGATGGCGGTCGCCAAGGGCGGCGCCAGCGCCCCGGCACTGGTGCTGCCGTTGGTGGGGGTCTTCTTTGCGGTGCGACTGTTCAGCCCGATCTATGCGACTGTGGCCGCTCTGGCGGTGGGCCTCGGGCTGGCCGCGGTGCAACCGGGGGCCGCACTGCCCGCCCTGATATTCGACCCGTTCCCCTTCGTCTTCATTACGCCGGTTTTTGATCTGCCCGTGCTCATCGGCCTTGGCTTGCCGCTTTACCTCGTCACAATGGCCAGTCAGAACCTGCCGGGGTTTGCTGTTCTCAAGGCGCATGGATACGACGCCCCGGTGCGCCCGGCCCTGCTGGTCACCGGGATCGGATCGGCGCTGATCGCCCCCCTTGGGGCGCATACCTTCAACATGGCGGCGATCACCGCGGCGATCTGCATGGGCGACGATGTCGACCCGGACCGGACGACCCGCTGGCGGGTCGGTCTGGCCTATGGCTTTGTCTGGATCGCGCTGGGGTTGGGCGGCACATTGATCCTGCCGCTGATCAGCGCGATGCCGCCCGAGATCGTGGCGACAGTGGCCGGTCTCGCGCTACTCGCGCCGCTGATCGGGGCGCTGGCGCAGGCGTTTGACGCGCCACTTGACCGGCTGCCGGCAGCGGTGACTTTTGCGACAACAGCATCGGGCGTTGCGGCCTTTGGCATTGGCAGTGCGTTCTGGGGATTGCTGGCCGGTCTGGCCGTCCTCGGGGCAGAGCGGCTGCGGCGGCGAGGTTGATAGCGGCAAGGCCGATCAGATCCCGCGCTGCAACAGTGCCACATCCGCCGCGATCGCCTGTGCTTCGACGCCGATCCGGGCAAGTTGCCCATCCGCCGACGCGACGTAGGAACAGAAATACAAACCATTAGCGGCCGTCCGCCCACCCGAGACCTTTGGCCGCCCGTCGTCCAGCACCGCCGGCATCTCGCCCAGCAGCGGACGCAGATCGACCCGGTACCCGGTCGCCAGAACGATGGCGTCATAATCCGCCGCCTGACCATCGGCAAAAGACACCCGACGCCCGTCGATGCCCGCCGGACCACGCCGAACGGTGATCCTGCCCGTCTTGATCGCCCCCAGCGTCCCGACATCGATCAACGGAATCCGCCCGTCTTCGATGATCTGGCTGATCGGCCCCTTCGCCGCCTTATGAAGGCCATAGCGGGCATAGTTTCCCAGTTTCAGGCGCAGGATCGGCAACATCAAAGCCTCGGCCACCTTGTAAGGCAGCACTTTGCGGATGATCCCGAACGAGGTGATCGGAATGCCGAACAACTCTTTCGGCAACAGGTTGACCGGGCCGCGCACGGCGATATCCGTGGCAACCCCCGCGTCGGCCAGATCGAGCGCGATGTCGCCGCCGGAATTGCCGAAGCCGACGACCAGCACCCGCTGACCGCTGAATGCGGTCGGATTGGCATAGTCCGAGGCATGCAGGATCGGGCCGACAAAGCCTTCGGCACCTGGGATCGGCGCGCGAAAGGGTGCGGCATTCATGCCGGTGGCAAAGACGACGGCATCGCCTGTCGCGGTCCCGCCATCATGCAAGACCTCCCATCCGGTCGCGACCTGACGCACTGCACTTACCGTTGCCCCGAAATGCGGGGCGATGCGAAAGTGCCGCGCATAGGCTCCAAGATAGTCCACAACCTGCGCCCGCGTTGGGTAGCGCCCGAAATCGCGCGGCATCGCCATGCCCGGCAGCGCCGACTTGCCCCGCGCGGTATGCAGAACCAATCGGTCATAATGGCCGCGCCAGCTGTCCCCGACCGCCTGCCCGGCATCCAGCACGGTCGCGCCGATTCCGAACCGCCCCAGCGACGCCGCCGTGGCCAGCCCCGCCGGACCCGCGCCGATCACGATCACGCGCATCGCGTTGCGCTCATCTTTCATCGGCTCTCTCTCC
>JBBKXP010000480.1:0-2909 GCA_037969545.1 Paracoccaceae bacterium
TCTGTATGGTGCACGCACCTCGCTGATCATTGGTGTTGTGGCGAACGGTATCGCGCTGATCATCGGGACATTGATCGGCATCACTGCCGGCTATTTTCGGGGTTGGGTCGGTGCTGTGCTTATGCGATTCACTGATCTGATGATGGCGTTTCCGGCACTGCTTCTGGCGATTTGCCTTGCCGCGATTTTTCAACCCTCGTTGTGGATTGTGGCCATGGTGATTGCGTTGGTGAACTGGGTGCAGACCGCGCGAGTGGTCTATACCGAGACCACGTCTTTGGCCGAGCGCGACTTTATTGCAGCCGAGAGGACGATCGGCGCTGGCAACATGCGCATTCTGTTCAGACATATTCTACCGCATCTGGTCCCGCTGATCATTGTCTGGGGAACATTGGGCATTTCTACGACGGTGCTTCTTGAAGCGACGCTGAGTTATCTGGGCGTTGGCGTGCAGCCCCCTACCCCCAGCTGGGGTAACATCATCTTTGAAAACCAGACCTATTTCCAATCCGCCCCTTGGCTGGTGTTTTTCCCAAGCGCTGCCATCGTCGGCCTGGCGCTGGCCTTCAACCTGGTCGGCGATGCCTTGCGCGACGTTCTGGATCCTACACTGCGGGGATCTGACTGATGGCCAATCACCTGATACGTCGCCTGTTCCAATCAGCTCTGATCCTGCTGGGCGTTTCGTTTATCACGTTTTTCCTGCTGTTCGTTCTGCCTGCGGACCCGGTGCGCCAGATCGCCGGACGCTCTGCCACCCCACAAACGGTGGCCAATATTCGCGAGCAACTCGGGCTCGATCAGCCGTTCGTCGTCCAATATGCGCGCTACCTAGGCGGGCTGTTTCAGGGCGACCTTGGGCGCAGCTATCTGCAAAAGACCGATGTCGCCACATTGATCGCCGCGCGCCTTCCGGCGTCTTTGCTGCTGATGGGTGCCGGTATCCTGTGCGAACTGGTGATCGGTCTTGCGATGGGCCTGATTGCGGCGCTCTGGCGCGGGCGGGTGGTCGACAAGACGCTGATGATGACGTCCTTCGTCACGGTCTCTGCCCCGCAATTCGTGGTCAGCCTGCTGATGCTCTACTTCTTTGCAGTGAAGCTCGGCTGGTTTCCGATCGGCGGTTACGGCACGTTTGCGCATCTGGTCCTGCCGGCGCTGACCTTGGGAATTCTTGGGTCGGGCTGGTATGCGCGGATTATGCGTTCGAGCATGATCGAGGTCATGCGCACCGATTTTGTACGGACGGCACGTGCCAAGGGCCTGACACGGGCACGCGTTGTGCTGCGCCATGCGGTACCGAATGCGATCTTGCCGATCATCGCAATGATCGGCATCGATATCGGCATTTTCATGGGTGGCATCGTCGTGGTCGAGGGCGTTTTCGGCTGGCCCGGCATCGGACAGCTTGCATGGCAGGCGATCCAGCGCGTCGACATCCCGATCATCATGGGTGTCACACTTGTTTCGGCCTGCGCCATCATCCTCGGCAACCTGCTTGCAGATTTCATCACCCCCTTCATCGACCCGCGTATCCGCATCCGATGACACAAACGAACCACAAAAAGAAACCAACCACTGGGAGACCTAAAATGAAGAAACTTCTGATCTCAACAGCACTGGTCATGGCGATGGGCATACCCGCTATTGCCCAGGACTATGCCCCGGATCCGAATGCAAAATCGGGCGGCGGAATCGTAATCACCTACAAGGATGATGTCGCCACGCTTGATCCGGCTATCGGATATGACTGGCAGAACTGGTCGATGATCAAATCGCTGTTTGACGGCCTGATGGACTATGTTCCCGGCACCACCGAACTGCGCCCGGGACTGGCGGAAAGCTACGATATTTCCGAAGACGGGATGACCTTCACTTTCCATCTGCTTCCCGGAGTCAAATTCCATAACGGCCGCGAGATGACGGCAGACGACGTGAAATACTCGCTGGATCGCGTAACCACCCCCGCTACACAGTCGCCCGGGGCCGGTTTTTTCGGCTCGATCCTTGGTTATGACGCGATGGCTGACGGGTCCGCCACAAGCCTTGAAGGCGTGACTGTTGTCGATCCGCTCACCGTCCAGATCAAACTCAGCCGCCCGGACGCCACCTTTCTGCACGTGATGGCGCTGAACTTCGCCTCAGTCGTTCCGCAAGAAGCAGTGGCAGAAGCGGGCGACGACTTTGGTCACCATCCGGTGGGTACCGGCGCTTTCAAACTGGGGAAATGGACCATCGGTCAGCGGCTGGTATTCGAGAAAAACGCCGACTACTGGCGCGCCGGCCTGCCCTATCTGGACACTGTGACGTTCGAAGTCGGTCAGGAACCGATTGTTGCCCTGCTCCGACTGCAGAATGGCGAGGTTGATGTGCCCGGCGACGGCATTCCGCCCGCCAAATTCACTGAAGTCATGGCCGACCCCGAACAGGCCGCGCGCGTTGTCGAAGGCGGGCAACTTCAGACCGGCTACATCACGCTGAATGTCACCATTCCGCCGCTGGACAAGGTCGAGGTTCGCAAGGCCATAAACATGGCGATCAACAAGGACCGTATCACCCAGATCATCAACGGCCGCGCGGTGCCGGCGACTCAACCCCTTCCTCCATCGATGCCCGGCTACACGGCCGGTTATGCAGGCTACGCATTTGATGTCGAAGCAGCCAAAAAGCTTTTGGCGGATGCCGGGCTGGCCGACGGGTTCGATACAGAACTGTACGTGATGAACACAGATCCGAACCCGCGCATCGCGCAAGCCATTCAGCAAGATCTCGCCGCGATCGGCGTGCGCGCTTCGATCCAGTCGCTGGCACAGGCCAACGTCATCGAGGCCGGCGGCGCGGGTGTCGCTCCGATGATTTGGTCCGGGGGCATGGCATGGATTGCGGACTTCCCCGATCCGTCCAACTTC